>JBMTLP010000021.1:0-16416 GCA_049433245.1 Pirellulales bacterium | reverse complement strand
GGCCCGGGCGCGTCCACTTCCACCCCTTCGATTGCGATCCGAATTCCAACCTCGAGATCGGTTGCCGAGACGATCGCCCGCCCTGCATCCGCTTCAAACTTCACATTGGTCAGCACCGGCTTGGGGGATCGCGAAGGCACGACCGCAGCTGCGCTTTGGATGGCCGCCAAGAGCGGCTCCCGCGTCACGCGTATTTTCATAGATCTCCTGCAACCTCTCGGCTTTTTCCTGTGTTTTGAGCCCCTGAATGTACCCTTTTTTTGTGGTGTTGGGCACCGGGGGCCGCGTAAATCCTGCACGGCATGGCGTGCGTTTGCTCCTCTGCTTCTTTCTGTTCTTTTTTGTTTTTTAAGAGAGAGAAGGCAGCAGTAAGAGAACTTCAATGCCTAATAAGAGGAGCACTCCGGTCGTGCAAGCGACAGCCACTGCAGGACGGCAGAGGATCCCAGGGGTTTTCGCTCAGAAAAGTCCTGTTTTATGCTGGGAAATGAGGGTTTTCGGCTGCTTTTGGTGGGGCAAAGACCCGTGGAAAACAAGTTGAGAGACTGTCGAGTGGATGTTGGCACGTTGGTCGGTGGCCGTGGAAGACAGGGTGGATGTCGCCGTTGCGTCCGTGTGCATTGACTGCCAGCAAAGCTGTCAATCAATCATCCAGGTTGGTGGTCAAACCATGATGGGATGCTGATCAGTTTTTGACGGTTGTGTTTCCGGTCGGGGAGCCGACGGTCGACCAACATGTGAGTGCGAAGCTGCCTCGCCAGGCATCGCACACGAAACCAACATCGGTGTGGAAAACCTGGTCGCGGTGTGCAGACATCACCTCATCGGGTTCGATTCGATGGTGGTGTCAGGCCGAGGCTGGTAAGGATCGACGAGAACGCTTGCGAAACGTCAGGATCCCGTTCGATCCTTTCTTGCGTCACGCGAATCGCATGTAAGACGGTGGTGTGATCGCGTCCGCTGAAGCGGCGGCCGATGCTAGCCAGGCTCTCACCACAGAGTTGGCGGCAGAGATGCATCGCGAGCCCCCGGGCGAGGGCCACGGTGCGACGTCGCGATGCTCCTACGAGATCGTCCATGGTGAGCCCGTAATGACGGGATGTTGCCGACAGAATCCGCCGTGGGGAAGGCTTTGGCCCGGCTGGCGTGGATTCATCTGCGAACGCGATGTGCGAGGGGTGCCGAACGGTCACCATCAGTCCGCTGCCAAGACGCGACATGATCGCTGCGGGCAGTTCGCTGGTCCCGCTGTGTGGTTGTGGCAGACAGCAGACGATGCGTCGGCCCGCTTCGCTGATCCGATCGAGCAGGTGCGGGAGGGTCGAGAAGTGCCGCTCCGAGGACAACTCTGCGATCCCATCAATCAGCACGAGGTCGGCGGATATCCAACGGCGATGCACTTGGTCGAGGGCATCGCCGTCAGCCTCGTTGAGATCCCGCACCAGTCGTTCACGATCGAGGTAGAGCACTCGAGCAGGATGCTTTTCGCTCTGCCCGTGCGTCTGCAACCAGTGGCGCTCAATGTCACGAAGCACGGCAGAGGTGGCTTCCGGCGAACCGAGCAAGACGAGCGGGCTGTAATGGCACGGGTCGTCGGCCAGCAGGCCAGTGATTCCAAGCCCCAGCAGATCGAGTTCGGTGCGGACCATTCGTCGTCGATGAGGAGTGGCGGTTCCACCAGGATGCACTATAGCCCTGCGTGGGGTGTGCTCACCACGGGTGACAGAACAGATTTGCGCGAACAAACGCGAGCACACGGTCGAGATCGTTGTTTGTCGTCGTCCATCCAAGGCTGATGCGAACCGCGGAGTTGACGAGGGACTGGGGAATTCCGGCCGCCAAGAGTGCCGGTGACGGTTCACTCGATCCGCTGCTGCAGGCTGTACCGCTGGCGAGGCAGATTCCCGCAAGATCCGCCGCCATCACGGTTGCCTGTCGGTCAAAACCAGGGAATGCAATCACGCTGATGTGAGGGACCCGCACTGTTCCCTCGCCAATCACCACAACCTCCAAACCCTTGGCCGCGGCAGCTGCTCGGAGGATGTGCTCAAACCGATCGCGGAGTTCGGCGAGCCGGGCTGTTTCCGCGGCTTGATGCCGCACGGCGAGCTCGACGGCAGTCGCAAAACCGACCGCGAGAGCAACCGACTCGGTGCCCCCGCGGAGGCCTCGTTCTTGTGAGCCGGGCAGCAAAGGGCGGATTGCCACCCCATCTCGCAGCAGGAGTCCGCCAATCCCCCGCGGACCCCCAAGTTTATGGGCCGCGAGTGCCAGCGAAGCCACCGGGAGTTGGCTGAAGCAGAGTGGCACCCGTCCCACTGCCTGGACGGCATCCACGTGGAGGATGGCCTGCGGAAACGTGGCAGAGATGGTGGCCAGATTTTGAAGCGTGCCAGTCTGACTGCAGGCGAGGGTGGTCGAGACAACGGCCTGGGGCGTGTTGGCGGCCGCGTGTGCCACCGCCGTGGTGTCGAGTGCGCCGTCGGCGTTGAGCGGCAGTTCCTTGACCACTCTTCCGTCGGCGGCGAGGCCACGGGCGGCTTCCCGCGTCGCAGCATGGTCACGGGCTGAGTGAAACAAGGGAACTTTGGAGCGATCGAGTGGCATCAACCCCGCCACTGCCATCTGGTTGGCTTCGGTGGCACCCGACGTGAACAGCAGCCGATCGCGGGACTGGCCCGTGGTCCGGCCTCCCAAGGTAGCCACGATCTGCTCGCGGGCCTCTTCGAGGCGTCGTCGGGCCTGGCTGCCGGCCGCATGCATGCTCGATGGGTTTCCAAACGCTCCTGCGGCCTCCTGCATCGCGTCGGCGACTGCAGGCAGCAGCGGCGTGGCGGCGGCATGATCGAGGTAACAGAGAGAACCAGCGAAATCTGTCGACATAAAGAAGACTCGCCTCAACACAGCGCACTCGGCCCATAGACTTTGCCAGTTTTTCGGTGCAAAGTAGGGGATCCCGAAAAAGCCAGGGTATCGCTTTCAATCGCTCAAGAGGATCCCATGTCAGACGCGTCTCGACCCGTCCGCACCGCCATCGTAGGACTCGGCTTTGGAGCCGAGTTTATTCCGATCCATCAGCGTCACCCGCATGCGCAACTCGTGGCGATCTGTCAGCGATCGCAGGAGAAGCTCGATCAGGTCGGGGAAGCCTACGGCGTTGAACGGCGATACACGAGCTATGCCGATCTGCTTGCGGACAAGGAAATCGACGCAGTTCATATCAACTCGCCGATTCCCGATCACGCCCCGATGACGATTGCTGCCCTGGAAGCCGGCAAGCACGTGATGTGCACGGTACCGATGGCGACGAGCGTCGAAGACTGCAAGAAGATCGTTGATCTGACCGAAAAAACCGGCCTGAAATACATGATGGCCGAAACAGTCGTCTACGCTCGCGAGTTTCTGTTTGTGAAGCAGATGGCCGACGCTGGCGAGCTCGGGGATATCCAGTTCCTGCAAGCGAGCCATCAGCAGGATATGGACGGTTGGCCAAACTACTGGCCTGGTCTGCCTCCCATGCACTACGCGACCCACTGCGTGGGCCCCTGTTTGGCCCTCCAGCGGAAGGATGCCCAAGAGGTGAGCTGCTTTGGCTCAGGCCGGATTCGTGACGAGCTGATCAGCCGGTATGGTTCGCCGTTCGCGATCGAGAGTGCCCATGTGCAACTCCGCGACAGCACGGTGGTGGCTCGGATCATCCGCTCGCTGTTCGACACCGCTCGTCAGTACCGCGAGAGTTTCGACGTGTACGGCTCGAAGAAGAGCTTTGAATGGCAACTCTGCGAGGGTGAGGAGCCTGTGGTCCATACGGCGAAGAAGCCGGAGCCCGAGATTCCGCAGCGGGTGAGTGTGCCGGACTTTGCCCACCTTCTGCCTGAACCCATCCAGTGCTTAACTCCGGGCGGTGTTTATGATGCGGATGACCATCAGCACCTCTCGTTTACCCAAGGTGGCGGTCATGGTGGCAGCCATCCTCACCTGGTGCACGAGTTTGTGACGGCGTTGGTCGAGGGGCGGGATCCTTACCCCAACGCCCGTCAGAGTGCGAACTGGACCTGCACCGGCCTCTTGGCTCACGAAAGTGCCATGGAAGGCGGCGTGATCAAGAAGTTGCCAGAGTGGAGTTTCAGCGGCTGATCGTAGCCGGACCACCTGATCCGACAACGCGTCACCGCCCGCCTGCCTGCCTGCAACCGTTGGTAGGCGGGCCGTCGTGACAGCCGGCTCTTTTCCGCTGATTGCGTGCCTTTTCCCTCGGAACATGAGAAATCAGCCCTCACCTTCTTTCCGCGAGGAGACTCAAGATGCGTCTTCGTATCACGCTTGCTGCCGTTGCTGCGGCGATGGTCCTGCAGTCCGTTGGCTTGGCGGCCGAACCGCTCAAGGTGCTGTTTCTCGGTGACGAGGGGCATCACCGTCCGGCGGAACGCTTCGCGCAGGTGCAGGGGGCGCTGGCTGATCGCGGCGTGGAGATGGTCTACACCGATCAAGTCGCCGACCTCACCACCGAAAACCTGGCTGGCTACGACGCACTGGCGGTGTTTGCCAACATCGACAGCCTGCCTGGGGCCGCAGAAGCCGCGATCGTGGAGTATGTCCGTGAAGGCGGGGGCCTCGTGCCACTGCACTGCGCGAGTTTTTGCTTTCGCGATTCACCCACCTGGATTGCGATGGTGGGCGCTCAGTTTGAGAGGCACGGCACCGGCGAGTTTCGCACGGAGATCGTGGCGGCAGACCATCCGGTGATGCGGGGATTTCAAGGCTTTGAGAGTTGGGATGAGACCTACGTGCACCGCATGCACAATGACCGTGGTCGCACGGTGCTCGAGGTCCGTGACGAGAACGGACAGCCTGAGCCGTGGACTTGGGTGCGCAGCGAGGGTAAGGGGCGCGTGTTCTACACCGCGTGGGGGCACGACCAGCGGACCTGGAGTCATCCCGGTTTTCAGAACCTGCTTGAGCGAGGTATTCGCTACGCCGCCGGCGGTGATCCGGCGGAGGCTGGTCCCTACGTCGACCACCCTCAGATGACAGAGCCTGCTGGTGGCACCGAGCCGTTTGCCTACCAGCCAGCGAAGGTGCCCTTCTATGTTCCTGACGCGCAGTGGGGCACGGTTGGTGAACCCATCACGACCATGCAGAAGCCACTCTCGCCAGAGGAGTCGCTTAAGCACGTGATCACGCCGGAAGGCTTTCAGGCAGAACTCTTCGCCAGCGAGCCGCTGCTTGAGGCGAAGCCGCTGGCGATCACGTTTGCGGCGGATGGTGCGCTGTTCGTGGCCGAGAGCGTGGACTACCCCAACGAGATCGTGCTACCGGGTCAAGGCAAGGGAAACGACCGCATCGTGCGGCTGGAAGACACCGACCACGACGGTGTTGCTGACGCGCGCCGCGTGTTTGCTGACGGGCTCTCGATCCCGACGTCGATCCTGCCGCATGCCAGTGGGCTGATCGTGGCCCAGGCACCCGAGATCCTGTTCCTTGCGGACGACGATGGCGACGGAGTGGCCGATCGCCGCGAGGTGCTCTCGTCGGGCTGGGGCACTCGCGATACCCACTCCGGGCCCAGCAGCCTCACCTGGGGTCTCGACGGCTGGGTGTATGGGATGGTGGGCTATTCCGGGTTTGAAGGCACCGTGGGTGGCGAACGGATCCGCTTTGGCCAAGGCTTCTTCCGGTTCTTGCCAGACGGCTCAAAGCTCGAGTTCTTGCGGAGCACCAACAACAACTCATGGGGCTTTGGCTTCAGCGAGGAAGGCCTCGTGTTTGGCTCCACTGCCAACGGCAACCCGAGCGAACACATGCCGCTGCCAAACCGGGTGTATGAGCGGGTCCGTGGTTGGACAGCCACCACGCTGCGTGGAATTGCCGGCAATCCGTACATGGAGATCGCGCCCAGGAAGGGGGCTCCGAATGGCAAGGCACCGGTGAGGCAGGTCGATCAACACGGCCGGTTCACCGCCGCTGCTGGGCATCGTCTCTACACGGCACGGGCGTACCCGGAGCAGTACTGGAACTCGACGGCCTTCGTGTGTGAGCCGACGGGCCACGTCGTGGCAGCCTTTGAAATCAGCCCATCCGGCGCGGCCTTCCGCAGCCGCATGGCCTATAGCCAAGTGGCGAGTGACGACGAGTGGACCGCACCGATCCTGGCGGAGGTGGGCCCAGACGGCAGCCTGTGGGTTGTTGACTGGTACAACTTCATCGTTCAGCACAACCCAACGCCCGAGGGCTTTGAGAACGGTAAGGGGAATGCCTACGAGACGCCTCTCCGCGACAAGACCCACGGGCGGATTTGGCGGCTGACGTATGAGGGGGGTGCCGAGCCAACACGGACCACGCTTGCTGGAGCCACGGCGAGCGAACTGGTCGAGGCGCTTTCCGACACCAACATGCTCTGGCGGTCGCTCGCCCAACGGGCACTGATCGACCGGGCCATGGGGCGAGCGGACGGTGGCCGCGATGTGGCGGCGGCATTGATCGCGCTGGTACAGGATCGTTCGGTCGATCAGGTGGGGCTCAACCCTGCCGCCATCCATGCGATCTGGACGCTCAAGTCCCTTGGTCTCCTGGAGGGGGTCCACGCCGATGCTGCGGCAGTGGCGAGTGTCGTTGGGGCCCTTGAGCATCCCTCCAGCGGCGTACGGATGAACGCGGTTAAGGCCCTACCGCGGCAGCTGGAACTCTTCCTGCCCTTGGCTCAGTCAGAGGTGGCCCACGACATGTCTCCGGTGGAGCGACTCGCGGTGCTCGAGGCGCTCTCGGAGTGGCCGTCATCGACGGAGGCGGGCAGGCTCGTTCTCGACATGCTCGCCGACCGTCGCAACTTCGACGATCCCGTGCTGACTGATGCGTTGACGGCCGCCGCGGCCGTGCAGGCAGCGGACGTGCTACCTGGGCTCGTTTCTGCTGAGCCTCAGGCGTCGCCCAGTCGCTTGGCCTTGATCGAGCGTGTCGCGGAGCATGTCGCGCGTGCTGGTGAAGCAGGGGATGTCGATCTTGTCGTGGCGAATCTCGCGGAGTCGTCGCCCGAGGTGGCTGCTGCTGTGGTGGCAGGGCTGTCGCGTGGCTGGCCCAAGGGTACTGCGATCACCTTCGGTGCGGCCAGCAAAGGCGCTATCGTCGGGCTGATGGCCAGGCTGCCGGTGGCGAGCCAGGGAGACCTGATCACCTTCGTGCAACGCTGTGGCAGCGACGTGCTTGATGATGCCATGGATCAGGTAGTCGCGGCGCTGATGGCGGTGATCGAGAATCAAGAGGCTGCCAGTGAAGCTCGCAGCGAGGCCGCGGCACGGCTGATCGGGATGCGACCAAGCGATAGCGAACTGGCGATCGGACTGTTGGCACGGATTGACGCCCGCACGAATCCTGAGGTCGCTCAAGGTGTGCTCGTCGCGGTCGGCATGTCGAAGGGTGATAAGGTAGCCAAAGAACTTCTCACCAAGGCAGTGACGTTGCCTCCGGCGATCCGCGATGCGGCCTTCCGGATTGCCGTGGGGAATGCCGAGTGGGTGACGGTGCTGATCGACGCGATCGACGATGGCACGGTGCGTCTGACCGATCTTCCCCTCGTTGAGCGGAATCGGCTCGCCGAGCATCCCAACCAGAAGGTCCGCGAGCGAGCCCGAGAAATGATTGCATCGGGTGGCGGCCTGCCCGACGCAGACCGGCAGAAGGTGATCGATGAGATCCTGCCGATCGTGCTCGCCGGAGGTGACAAGGTCAGTGGCAAGGCGATCTTCAAGGAGCAGTGCAGCAAGTGCCATCGTCATTCCGGCGAAGGTGGCCAGGTGGGCCCTGATCTGACCGGCATGGCCGTGCATCCACCGCAGGAGCTGCTGATTCACATCCTCGACCCAAACCGCTCGGTGGAAGGCAACTTCCGTGCCTACACGGTGATCACCGAAGACGGCAAGGTGGTGACAGGTCTGCTGGCCGCCGAAAGCCGTACGGCGATCGAGATCGTCGATGCCGAAGCCAAGCGGGTGGCCATCCAGCGGGACGAGATCGACGAGTTTCTCCCCTCGGCCAACTCGCTGATGCCTGTGGGCTTTGAGAAGCAGATCCCGCCGGCGAAATTCGCAGATCTGCTCGCGTTCTTGACGGCGAAGGGCAAGTATCTGCCACTTCCGCTGGCGAAGGCCGCCACGGTGATCAGCACCCGCGGCATGTTCTACGACGTCAACAACCGTGGCGAAACGGTGGTGTTTGACGACTGGGGGCCCAAGACCTTCGAAGGCGTGCCTTTCCAGTTGGTTGATCCAGTGGGCGATACCGTGGCTAATGTGATCATGCTCAATGGGCCGATCGGCCAGGTGCCGCCAACGATGCCCTCGAGCGTATCGATGCCACTCTCGTCACCGGCGAAGGCGATCCACATCTTGGGTGGGATCTCCGGCTGGGGCTCGCCTGCCACGCCAAGCGGGTCGGTGTCGATGACCGTGCGGCTGCACTACGAAGATGGTGAGGTGGAGGATCATCCGCTCGTCAATGGCGAGCACCTCGTCGACTACGTGCGGCGGATTGATGTGCCGGGTAGCACCTATGCCTTTGAGCTGCGGGGCGGCCGGCAGTTGCGGTACCTCGCGATCAAACCCAAGCGAGATGCGTTGATCAGTTCGGTAGAACTCGCCAAGGGGGACGACGCCACGGCCCCGATCGTGATGGCGATCACCGCAGAACTTCTGTAACGCTAAACACGTCATCCGGTGGCTCCCAGCGGTTGACCGAGCCTCGGTGAGTCGGTTGTTTTGATGAGGCGCGTAAAAAACCGGTGCAGGCAGCCTAGAGCCACCTGCACCGGTTGATTATCAGCTCGGTCTGCAACCGCCGCTTACTTGACGTCTATCAGTTCGACGAGGAAGTGCAGCGTCGCGTTGGGGGGAATCGGGCCGCCGGGCGTGCCGCGAGGACCGTAGCCGAGATCGGACGGGATCAGCAGTTCGATCATGCCCCCTTCACCGACAAGCTGCATGCCTTCGGTCCAGCCAGGGATCACCCTGTTGAGCGGAAACGAGATCGACTCGCCACGCTTGTAGGACGAGTCAAAAACCTTGCCATCGTCGAGCCAGCCGTGATAGTTGACTTCCACGGTGTCCTTGGCGGTCGGTTGCTTGCCGGCACCCTTGCGGAGCACGCGGTACTTCAGTCCCGAGCCCGTCGCGGTGAACTCGGTGGGGGCGTCGGCGTCGGCCTTGCCAGCGCCTTCAGGCATCGTCGGAAGTGGTTCGTCAGCCACGGTCATCTCCGGAGCGAGGGTTGAAACTGAGAGGCAAGCAGTGAACAGGGCGACCGCCCAAAGGCTGCAACCCCCGAAACGGATCGAACGCATCACATCTACTCCCAAACAAAAAAAGGGGGCCACACACGTGGCCCAAGGACAAAAGGGTACACCTGCGCGGCAGCCAGCACCAAGGCGACCCGTGCGCTGGGTTGTCCGCTCGGGTTGAGGCCGGTGCTAACCGGCCGGACGTTCGCATCGGGCCCTCCTGTCCCTCGCTCACTCGAAGATCCGCTTCGCTCTCGCCCTCCAGGCTTCGCTCGCTTCTCTACGCCGCCGGTCCAGCACGGGCTCAACCCTCGCTCGTGGGGCGTGCTGACCGATGTGTGCGGAGGAGCGTGCAGTGGAAAGGGCTCGTGCTCAGCCGGCAAAGGCGTTGGCGAGTCGTCGTAAGGCTTCTTCAAGCAAGGGAGTGGGGCAGGCAGTGTTGATGCGGACGAAGCCCTGGCCGGCGAAGCCTTGCCCGTCGGAGGTGCCCAAGCCCGCCGCTTCGCAAGCCGCCTGCGGATGGGCGACGCCGGTCTCGCGACAGTCGATCCAAGCCAGATACGTCGCGCGGGGTGGAATCCACGAGAGGCCGGGGATTTGCTCAACCGCTCTGCCGACGAGCTGCATGTGATGCCGCAAGAGGCCGAGGAGCTTCTGCCGCCAGGGGTCGCCATACCGCCACGCGGCTTCGGCTGCCGCATAGCCAAGCGGATTGACCATTGGCACGAGGCCGCCGCCTGAGGGTCGCCAGCGAGCCTTCATGCTCGCCTCGGGGAGGATCGCGGCAGCACAGTCGAGGCCCGCGATGTTCCAGGTTTTGCTGGGGGCCACGAGGGTGATCGCTGACTCGGCCACCGGATGGTCGAGACTGGCAAAGGGCACGTGTTGCGAGCCATCGAGGATCAGGTCGGCCCAGATCTCATCGCTGACCACCTGAAGGCCGTGCTTTGCGGCGAAGTCGGCGATTCGCAGCAGTTCCTCAGTGCTGTGCACCATGCCCGTCGGGTTCTGCGGGTGGCACAGCCAGAGCATCTTGGTCTTGGGTGTCACGGCTGCTTGGAGGGCGTCGAAGTCGACCTCCCAGGAAGCCTCGCGACGAGCCAAGGCAACCCGCAGGCTGCAGCGACCGGCCCCCTTCGGCAGCGAAAGAAAGGGAGGGTAAATCGGCGTGAAAGTGAGAATCTCATCATCCGGCTCGGTAAGCATGCGGGCGGCGAGCGCCAAGCCCGTCACGACGCCCGGTGTGCCGACCACACAGTTTTTATCGATCTGCCAGCCGTGCACCCGCGCCATGTGATCAGCGAGGGCTGGGGCAAAACCGGGAGGGTCGGCCGTGTAGCCAAACACGCCGTGATCGACGCGGGCATGCAGGGCCTCGAGCACTTCCGGTGGCGAGCGGAAGTCCATGTCGGCGACCCACACCGGCACCATCTCGCGGCCATCAGCGGTCCGTTTGTCCGCCCACTGGTCCCACTTCTCAGAGCCGGTGCCGTGCCGGTCCGGGCAGTTGGTGAAGAAAGGGTCGCTCGAACTGGTCGCAGGATCGTCGTAGGGCATTGCGCTATCTATCCAGAGGCTATCCAGAGGTGCATGTTCTACGAGGATACCTCCTTCAGAAGCGATAGATGGCCGCCATCCCGTTTTCGTTTGGCATGAGGAGGCGAGGCAGGGTGACCACGTCTCCCCCGTGCAGCAGCACTTCCTCACAGAGGGTATTGAAGAGATCGGCGGTCCGGCCTTGCGACGCGTTGTGCCCTGCCACGGTACAGCCATTCCAGCCGATTTCACCAGTCAATGGATCGAAAGCACCGGCTTCCGTTCGGCCCGCTTCCACCAGCAGCGTGGCCACGCCGCCGGCCATCACCTTGCGGGCAATCTCCGCGGGGTCACCCGAGGCATGACCTTTCTCGAGCGCCTTGGCGTAGGTGACAAGCAACCGTTCCACACGTTGCTGCCGCGCGGTTGCCAGCAGTGGCTGCACGAGACGCGCAAGCTCTGCTACGGTGAGCCGCGACGGGTCGCGGGGTACCGTGCCTTCGAGCAAGGTGTTCTTGGAAATGTGCCGAAACACGGCGGCGTGCTCAGCGAGGGCCACCACAAACAGCGGACGGCGGCTGGCCTGTGAGACTTGCTCCAAAATCGTGCGGTCGACCTCACGAAAGAACCGCTCCGTGTCGGCATCGACATCTTCGTGTCGTGAGCCGAAGCCACCATGGCGCGTGCGATCAACGCCGCTGGAGGCCCGCACGCGATGAGGCTCGTCGGTGTCCTCGTCGATGACATCCACGCGGTGCAGTTCGCCCGCGACATGGGCAAGGCCATGTAGGGTCGGCTCAAGGTTGACCGGCTCGAGGTTCTCGGCAGTGCCGGTGTAAATCCGGGCGATGCGGCTGGTGAGTGCCAGCAGGTCAAACTGGTCAATAGCAGTGACCAGAGGGATCAACGGCGTCGTGCAGAACCGCTCGCCAAGCATCACACGCTGTGGCAGTGGACTCGCCACGCGGAACAGCACCGCTTCGCCGTCTTGAACAAACATCGCCAGACCGTCGAGCGTGTGCTCCCAGAAGTCGGGGTCGTGTTCGAGGGCGCGGAGCGGGGCGGTCAGCCGTTCGCGATCATGGCGATGGCCGTTCGCGGCAAGTTGGTCACAGAGGACATCGACGAGTCCAGCAAACGTGGCACGGTCGACTGCGTTGTCCGGGGGCCGCCGGTGCGTCGGCATGAGTAGCGAGATGCAGGGAGGCTTGGGCTCCGTGAGCAACGCCCGCAAACTCGCCTGGGAGAGTGGCGGCTGTCGCACATCGCCAGCCGCAATTGCATCTGTTGGGTTCATTGCCACACCTGCCTCCTCATCCGCCCCTCCCGCGGGAAGGGCCTGGGTCGTCGTGGCGTCCTGTGCCGAGAGACAACTCTTCACGCGTGAGGCTGGCAAAGGCAAGCGGCGGTGGGAGGGCTAACTGAAAATGGCCTCGACCGCCCGCCCTTCACCGTCTTCGGTGGCATAGAAGGGACGGCTTTCGATGTCGTAGACAGTTCGCGGCGAAACACCCATGGCGGTAAAGAGCGTGGCGTGGAGGTCACTTACGGTGACGGGGTTTTCGATCGCCATGCAGGGCCGCTCGTCGGCGGTCTTGCCATACACAAAGCCACGTTTCACGCCCCCGCCAAACAGCGCCACGGTTGAACCGCCGGTGAAGTGGCGGTGCTGGCCGTAGTGGTTGGGCTCTTGGAGAAAGTCCTTGGGGCTCTTGGCCTGATCACTGGCGGTCGAGCCTGGCTGCCCCTCGGTGATCATGTCGCGGCTGAACTCGCTGGCGATGACGACGACGGTGCGCTCAAGCAGTCCGCGGGCCTCAAGGTCGCGAATCAGGGTCGCAATCGGGCGGTCAATTTCAGCGTGCATGCGGGCCACGGTCTCGTGACCGCGCTCGTGGGTGTCCCAGTGGAGGAAGGGCACGTATTCGGTGGTGACTTCGACAAAGCGGGCACCCTGTTCTACGAGCCGACGGGCGAGCAGACATCCACGGCCAAACCGCCCGGTGTCGTACTGCTCCCGCACTTCTTGGGGCTCCAGGGAAATATCAAACGCCTCCCGTTCCTTGGCTGAGAGCAGGCGGTGGGCATTGTCGAGGCTGCGGAGCATCGATTCTTGGTGGAAGTCGCTCGTGTATTCGCTCTGTGGCGAGGCCTTGAGCAGCTGCTTGTAACGTTCGTAGCGTGAGGCGAAGCGGTCGGGCTGCATCCCTTTGGGTGGCCGCACGGCGGCAGCGGCCTGTTCGGGATAGGGCAGGTTCATCGGCCCAAACTCACTGCCGAAGAAGCCACCGGTGGTGAAGGCTTTGATCTCCTCGTTCTCGCCGATACCCTCAAGCCGCTGACCGATGTTGATGAAGGCAGGCATCACCGGATTGCGGGGGCCGAGGACGCGGCTGATCCAGGCCCCGATGTGCGGAGCGGCGACGGTTTGCGGCGGCACGTAGCCGGTATGCCAGTGGTACTGGTGTCGTGAGTGCAAAATGCTGCCCAGATCGGGCTGGACGTGTGACCGGATGAGCGTGCCCCGGTCGAGGACGCTGGCGATCTCCTGCAGCCCGTCGCAAATCTGCACGCCATCGACTGCTGTTGGAATCGCGGGGAAGGTGCTGATCACGTCGGCAACGGCAAGGCCCTTCTCAAACGGCTTGTAGCGTTTGGGGTCGAGGTTGTCGGGCGCGGCCATGCCGCCGCCCATCCAGAGCAGGATGATTGCGTCGGCCTTGGCCTCGGGGTGCACCAGTGGCTGCCCTTCGCTGCTGGCTCGTGCCCGCGGCTCCGGCAGGGCAAGCGTGGCGGTGGACGCAGCAGCAAGGCTCTTGAGCAGGTCGCGTCGGCTTCGCATGGGAGGTGCTCCGTGGCTCATCGAATCAATTGAAACTCCGGCAGCATCATGACGGCCCACAGGCAGTCGCCAACCGTTTGGCTCGTGGGCTCGTTTCCGAGGAGTTCGCGGCATGCAGCGAGTTCCTCTGGTATGGGTGGTCGGCTCAGGGCGGCCGCGAAGAGCCACTCGGCGATAGGGTCGGCATCAGGGCCGTGCTCGGCGAGGATCCGCTCGCCACCACGGGTGAGCTGGTCTGCCAGACTCTGTTCGTTGGCCAGTTCGATGGCCTCGAGCGTGGTGAGGTCCGTCGGCCGGCTTGTGACCACCTGATCCCGGTTTGGTCGGCCAAGCGCCGCCATCAACGGTGTGCACTTCACGAGCGATGCCCGCACCATCGAAGGCTGCCCATGGCCGGCCGTTGCGAGGAGTTGGGTGAAAGCCGCCGACGCCCGATCCCAGATCGACTGTGATTCAATCACGACGGCCGGTTGCCAACTTGCCGCATCTGCCGGCGTGGCCGTCCACTCCCATTCAGCCCCCGTGCCAAGTTGCTCGTGGGAGCCATCAGCAAAGTGCAGGAGCAGTTCCGCTCGCAAAGCAGCAGGGCCGCCAGCTGCTCCGTTGACGGCACGAATCTGCAGTTCGTTCTCACCGGAATGGATCTGCGGCGTGACCACGGTCACCACCGGCGCCCCCCAGTCGGTCGAGCTCGCCAGATTCTTGCCATCGACCAGGAGCGTCGCTTCGTTGTCGGCGGTCATCACGACCGCGGCGTGCGTGAGCGGCTTTGGAACCAAGAATCGCACCCGAAAGGTGAGGGTTTCCCCTGGCGGGCTCGCGGCGGTGCTGTTGGACCAGACCCACATCGCGGTGGCCATGGGAGCGTTGGAAGGAGCCACAGCCTGCTCGACACGGCTCACCTCGCCATCGGGTTTCTCAGGTGCGGTGCCCGTGAGTTGCCAGAGGCAGTCAAAGAACTGTTCGGCGGAAAGCCGTCGCGGCTGCGGGCTCAGGCCGTTGCCTGCTTGGGTGCTTGTCTCCGAGGCGGGGGTGACCGCTGCGTAGGCCTCCGACGTGCAGATTGTGCGAAGCAGGTGCTTGACGTTCCAGTCGTGCTCAACCAGGTCTGTCGCGAGCAGCTCCAGCAGATCCTCACTTGAGGGCTGCGTGCGGAGAGCATCAACAGGGTGCACGATTCCCCGGCCCATCAGCCGAGCCCAGATCCGGTTGGCGAGATTTCGTGAGAGCCAGCCATTGTCGCGGTGGGTGATCAGGGCGGCCAGCTGCCGCAGCCTCTCCTCCGGAGGTGCGGCTGGATCGACCTGGCCAAGATCCTCAAACATCCACCCGGGCGAGGCCATCGTGCCTGTTGGTTTCTCGCAGCGGTGCAGTTCCAACGGCGCTTCCGACATCACGGCGGCCAGGTTGTAGGTTTCCTGGAGCGTCCAGCGGTCGACAAAGGAGTCGTGGCAGCTTGCGCATTTGAGATTGATGCCGAGGAAGGTCTGCCCCACGTTCTGAGCAAACTGGATCGGCACCGTTTGGCTGGAGTTGACGGTGCCTCGCCACACGATGCCATCGATGAAACCCCGAGAGGCTTCGCTCGGGGAGATCAGCTCTCGCACGAACTGGTCGTAGGGCATGTTCTCGACGAGGGCTCGGTGCAGCCAGGTGGTGATCTGCTTGCGGCCCCCGGTGATGAAGCCTGTGCCGGTGTAGTCGTTGCGGAGCAGGTCGTTCCAAAAGGTGAGCCAGTGTTCGGCGTAACGCAGCCGAGCGTCGAAGTCGTCACCAAGCAGCTGCTCCACGAGGGCGACGCGCTTGCCGGGGCTCGTGTCGGCGGCGTAGGCCTCAACCTCTGCGGGCGAAGGCAGCAGTCCGGTGAGGTCGAGGGTGACGCGACGGATGAACTGTCGATCGTCTACCGCGGGAAGCAGCGGCCGCCCCTGCTCATGAGCCACCGCATCGATCACCCGGTCGATCGGGTGATCGCGGCCATCGACGGCCGCGGGCAAGTCGACAACTTGCAGCGTGAGAGGGGCCTCCCAGAGCGTGCTTTGAAAAGCAAACCCCGCTTCCCACACGCCTCCTGCTGCCACCCAAGCGGTCAGCTGTTCGATCGCCGCGGGGGGCAGCGGTTCGCCGTCGGAGGGCATCCGCTCATCGGGATCGGTGCTCGTGATCCGGCGAAGGATCTCGCTGGCATCTGGGTTTCCAGCCACCAAGCCTGCGAGTCCGGAGTCGCCCCCCGCAGCCAACTCCTCTCGCGTGTTCATCGAGAAGCCACCTTGGCGAGCGTCACCGAGGTGGCATTCGCCGCAGTGCTTCTCGAGCAGCGGCACGATGTCGTGTGCGAAATCGATGGCGTTGGTTGGCTGCGCAGCCCATGCCGAGGCAGACGTGGTGAGCATGAAACACCACGCCAGCCCCTGCAGCATCCAACTACTTCCGGAAACGACGGTCATTGGCCTTGTCTCGCGAGAGCGTGTAGGCAAGGAGGTCGAGCACCTCTTCCTCGCTGAGCGTATCGAGCAACCCGGCAGGCATCAGCGACTGCGTGGCAGGCAGCAGTTCCTCGATCTCCTCTCGAGCGACCTCCACAAACTTGGTGGCGTCTTCAGGATCGGTGACCACCACAATGCGGTCGGGGAACTCGGCGACGATTCGGCCTGACACGACTTTGCCGTCAACCGTTTGCACGACACTCGCCTTGTACTGGTCGGACACCACCTTGTAGAAGCGATGAAGCTCGCTCGCGAGGCTGGTTCTGCAAATAAAGGCTCAAAAA
>JBMTLP010000020.1:0-16440 GCA_049433245.1 Pirellulales bacterium | reverse complement strand
GGGACGATGACGCGCTCGCTGGCCTCGCCCCCGAAACGATCCTCGATTCCTTCACACGAGGGAATGAGGCCTGGGCGCGTTGCGCGGGCCGTCAGCCGTCGGTCTATGGCAGGCGTACCGGAGGATCATCCGCCCTGCTCCCCCAACTCCTCTCGTCCCTCGGCTACCAAGGAGCAATCTGGAACCTGTTCGATGGCAGCCCGCTCCCGGACCCGGGCGCAAGCCGGATTCGCTGGACAGGATCGGGTGGCGGTGCCATCGAAGCGCTTGCCAAACCGCCTCTGGACGCACGAGATGCTGCAACGATCCTTGGGCTTCCCGAGAAACTCGGCAGCGCGATGGACCACGAGCATGCGGTGGTGCTCGTATTTGCTCGGTATCCCGGAACCTCCAGCCCGTGGTACGAGCGGCTCCGCAGAATCGCCCTGCGGGGCACGGTGCTTGGCCGCTTCGCCCTACCGTCAACGGTGCTTAGCGAGACTGCCTCGGCGAGCATCACTGTCAACTACGGCCCGGATACGTTTCGCCCACCTCTCCCGGAAGCCACCGCCACCGCCGCGGAAACCGTATCGGCCCCTCGGCAGGCCGCCCGCCGCGAAGCCCTCTCGCTCGTCTCCAAGCTGCAGCGTTTTCAGGAATCGCTCGGGGCCACATCGTCCTGCACAGCTGCCGCGAATGCAGCTGCGTCCGCAGCCAACACGTCGTCCTTCACGCAGCGCCCACAGGCCAAAGGAGGGCTGCTTGCACGTGTTTCCAAACTTCTGCCTTGGAGCGGGTCTTCTGCGGCCACAGGGGACGACCTTCTCGACAACGGCCTCGTCAGGTTGCGGCTGCATCCAGAAACGGGCGGAATCCTCTCACTTCGCAAGAGCGACGACACCGCAAACCGCCTCTCCCAACGACTCACCCGCCGCGTCACACGCCCTCCAGCAGGCAGCCGCTGGCAGGATCCGTTGGAGCGAAGTGACTACGCCACGATGGTGGCCGACACGATCGGGCGATGCGAGGCCTCCCCGAGCGACACACTTAAGAGCACCGGCCGCCTTGTGGACGCGCAAGGTGCGGTCGTTGGTCGCTTCTCCCAACGCATTACGCTCCCTGCCGAATCGACGCTGATCTGGCTTGAGATCGATCTGCAACTCGATGAGGTCCTCGCTGGCAACCCGTTGGAAAACTACGCGGCCTGCCGCTTCGCTTGGAGCGAGAACGACTCCGTCGATCTGTCTCGCAGCATCCATACCCAGTCTGTCGCGAGCGAGCGAAACGTCCTTCTCGCCACGCATTTCGTGGAGCTCGCGATCGACGACATGCGGCGGGGATCCGCGCCCCAGCGGCTGCAGATCTATCCGATGGGGCTGCCTTGGCACGTGCGAAGTCATTCCCACATGCTCGACACCGTGCTGCTCCCCCCCGGCTCCGCATCCGGTTCGTTTCAACTCGCCCTCGGTGTGGGGCGTGAACGACCTTGGGATGACTCACTCCTCCTGATGTCATCGCCGGAGGACGGTGGTGCCGAAGGGGCTCTCGCGGCCGTGGCGCGAGGGAGCGACGCGAGCCTGGCCGTCGACGGATCGGCCCGACTCACCGTGGGAAGCCTGATCACCGACAAAGATCAGGTGGTGGGGATCCGCTGCGGACTGCTTGAGTCTGCCGGACGTCGCCAGCAAGCCAAGCTGCGATTTCCCTGCACACCGCTGGCCGCCTGGCGTTGCTCGGCGGATGGCAAGCGGGGCAGCAGCCTGACGATCGAAAACGAGTCGGTCGTTGTGTCGCTGGCGTCTTACGAATGGGCCTACGTCGAAGTGCGCTTTGTCGCGGAAGAGGTGACGGCGCCTGCAACGGGAGGCGAGGCATGATCGTGACCCTCGACGGACCAGCTGGAGCCGGAAAGAGCACCGCCGCCAAAGCGCTCGCCAAGAGACTCGGCTGGCGGTATCTCGATACCGGCGCGATGTACCGCGCGATCGCCTGGGCAGCCCTTGATCGGGGCGTGCCACTTGCGGCTGAGCCGATGGTGGCCAACCTCGCGGATTCCCTGGAGATCCGTTTCGACGGCGATCGGGTGCTCGTGGACGGCACCGATGTCTCCCAGGCGATCCGCACCCAGGAAGTCACAGCGGCCACCCGCCGCGTGGCAGATGCCGCTGCGGTCCGCGATGTGATGGTGCAGCAGCAGCGACGGATTGCCGCTGACTGCGACATCGTGACCGAAGGACGCGATCAGGGCACGGTCGTCTTTCCGCAGGCGGAGTTGAAGGTCTTCCTGACTGCGTCGGCCGAGGAGCGAGCTCGCCGCCGCCACCGGGAGCGGACTGCCTGCGGGGAGACCGTCACGCTCGAGACGATCCTGTCGAGTCAGCAAGCCCGCGACGACGCCGACGCCGCCAGGCCGGTGGGTGCCATGCGGGCTGCAGATGACGCCGTGCTCGTGGAGACCGATGGCATGTCGCACGACGACGTGGTCGCCACACTCGTGGCGATGGTTGTCAGCCGAGGAGGCACTCCATGTCCGTAGGCAAAGACAGTACTGCCGATCTTCGTGAAGCTCGCCAACCGTGGACGCTCAAAGCGAACGGCCACACCAGGGTAGGCCGAGCCTTCTACGACGTGCTGTGGGTTTTGTGCCGCACGCTGTCGCTCGTTTTTTTTGGATTCCGCTCGAAGTTCGCAGAGCCCATGCCGCGGGAAGGCGGCCTGCTGGTGCTTGCCAGCCACCAAAGCCACCTCGATCCGCTCCTCTTGGGGCTGGCCAGCCCGCGACGACTCTCCAGCCTCGCCCGCAGTTCCCTGTTCACGAACCCGCTCCTTCGCGTCGTGATCAGCCTGCTCGATGCGGTGCCCATCGACCGGGAATCGTCGTCGCTGAGTGCCATGAAGGCGATCCTTTCACGCCTCAAAGCGGGCAAGGCCGTTGTCATTTTTCCGGAGGGCACTCGCACCGCGACGGGTTCCCTCGGTGAGATCAAAGGGGGCTTCACGCTCATTGCGCGGCGGGCTGGCGTGCCGATCATGCCGGTGGCGATCGTGGGAGCATATGAGTGCTGGCCGCGGTCTCGGCTCCTCCCACGTACCGGCAGGATTCGCCTGGAGTTCGGCAGGCTGATCACCCCGGAGCAGATCGCATCCATGGACGAAGCCACGCTCTTGGAGACCTACCGCGAAGCCCTCGTCGAACTCGACGCGGAGGCGAGAGCAACCCTTGCGCATGCCCGGCCAACGCTGCTTGGCTGGCAGCAGCTCAGCCCCCCTGCTGAGCCCGCTTAAAGGGGTCCACGCGTCCACCCCCTTCTCCCACGGGTGGTCCACTCGAGCCAAAGGGGAGGATGCCAGGCCACTGCAGACCGGTGCCGGGCCAGGCCACCGATGGTGCAGGCGAGGTCGACGCAGGGCGTTGGACATCGGGCTGCGAGAGCAGTCCTGGCGGAGGCAGCGTGGTGGCGATCGGCGCCGCCGGAGCGATGCCCCCCTCCCCCACACGGGCACGCTGTCGAATCCGCACATCATCAACAAACACTTCACCGAGTCCTGTCGTGGCGAACGTAACAATCAGCGGTGGTGGCGACGATCCGGCCGGCGGTATCCGGTAGAGTACGAGCCGCTTCCAACCGCCGGTGCCGATCACCCGCTCAGCGAGCGCCGGCCCACCCCAGTTGTCGAAAACAAGCAACCCGTCGCTCGTGCCCACGAGGCGTTCAGGCACGCGGACCTCTGCCTCGATCTCCATCAGGCGCCCGGGGACAGCCTCGATCGGCGGTGTCGTGACCCAGACGGGTGGGGTTTCGACCACGATCGGAGGCGCCTTGGGATCGGCCGCTCGGGCCACCATCCGCAGGCATCCCGAACCCTCGGCGGGCATATCGTGGCTGACCTCCACCGAGGTGCGGATCGTCTCGTGCGGCAACACAAAATGTCGCCAGCCGTTCTGAGAGAGATCCTGGATGTGATTCATACCGCCGCCAGCGAGCACGTTCTCACCAGGGTTGGTCATGGCGAGTGTCTCGACAAACTGCCAGTGCTCCGCGAGCGTGCTCCCGGTGGTGCACAGGGGCGCAGCCACAATTGAGCCCGTGGCCACCACGCCGCGCTCCCACACCAACCGCGTGAACTGCTGCCCGATGGCTGCAGCGCGATCAAACTGATCCCGCGCGGATGCCGGATCGGTCGTGATCAACGACTCTCCCGTTTGGAAGTCGCGGGATGCCTCCGCCAGCATCTCGGCAACCGGAATCTTGCCGGTCGCCGCTGGCGGAAGGGATGACACCAGCTGCGAGGCCTGCGTGAGCGAGGCGTTGGCCAGGCTGCGACGGGCAGTGAGGTCGGCCTCAGCCGCACCGGCAAGCTGCCGCTGCACGCTCCCGGTGACCGCGGGATCACCGGAAAACAGCACGAACGCCTCCGACCGAAAACCTTCGATGTTCACAGAAACACCCCCCGTGACTCGCCGCTGCATCAACGGCCTCAACCCCCGGCTGGTCACGAGCCAGGCCTGATGCGCCTCGGGCACACCGGGCACCACCATGGTCAGATTGGAGGTGTCGTCAGGGAGTCCCTGTTCGTAGGATCGCGCGACCACTTGAGCACCTTGCGCGGATCGCCATGCCATCACGATCCTCGCTCGTACCGCCTCCAAGACCACCGCCTCAACGGTCGGATCGGTTGTGGTGGCCGTCGACGCAAATCGCCCTGCCGCCGCCCAAGGCTCCAGGATGGACAGATCGATATTCAGCCGCCGAAACGCCGCAGCCCGCGTGAGTGAGGCCGCATCTTGGGCATCGACACGATGCTGGCTTGTCACCAGCAAGCCGCGGGCTCCCGCAGCCAACGCGGCGTAGGAGGCGAGGTGCAGGCTCCCCGGATCGACCGGCATACTGTCTTCCGAGCGGCCAGAGAGCGCCATCCTTTGCGCCGCGACCTGCGGGTCCACTTCGCTGTCGATCGTCACCAGGAACGGTGTTCCCGGCTGCGCCAACCGCGGCTGCTGCCTGAGCCACTCGAGATAGCCATCGAGTTCGAGACTCGTGCCCAACACGCGGCGACGTGCCACGAGCATGTCGACATGCCGCGAAAGGAGCCGCAGGCCAGAGTCTGCTGAGGCGATCGACGGCCGCCCTGGCCGCAGGTCACAGGTCTTCACGCGGCGTGCCCGCTCCGCCAAGGCCTCTGCGTCATTGGCGGTGAGGCCCTCACCAAGGTCCCACATCAGCACCCGATTCCAGGAAGCGGAGAAGGCGGGCAGCGACGCGGGATCACGAACATCAACGTTGGGCAAGTCTGGGGGCGGGCACACGATCCAGATTCCAGCCTCCCGAGCCTCCTGCAACAGGCTGCCGTCGGCAGGCTGGCGAAGCCTCACCGTGTTGAAACCAAGCGACGCCAGCATGGCCAGTGGCTCGCCGTTGTGGTCGATCGCGCGAGGAAAGAAGGGAAGCCCACCCACTTCCAACACGCCACGCAGCAACCCAGCGGGCGGATCGTCTGCCCCGCCTGAGGACGCCGGCGAGGTGTACGATGCTTGGATCACGGCCGCGTCTTGGAACGGCGGTGTTGATGCGGCCACAGCCGATGGTCCTGCCTTTGCAGGGCCTGCCGCTGCGAACGAGAACGCACCCACGAGTTCCAAATCGTCCACCGCCACCTCATAGCGGCCCGGCGACGAGTAGAGTTCGAGCACGACGCCGGTCACACACGCCTCGGCCAGATCGACATCGCGACCATACTCCGCTCGCAGCGCGGGCAGTTGCCGCGCGAGCCCTGCCGCAGGTTTCACCGCCGCCAGTCGCTCCCAGGCATCGATCCGAGTCGAGACCGTCCCTTGCACCGTGGTTTCAATCGCTTTCCCTGTCGCGGGATCGATCGATCTCGGTAGGCGAACCCGCAGCAGCAACGCAATGTCGGGGCGGTTGGCCCGCACCCAGAGCGAGGCCTCGAGTTCATCGATCACGCTCACCGGCTCGAGAGGCAGTTCATACCGCAGCCGAGTTCCCGTGGCAGCTTCCAGCACGAACTGCTCGCAGGTGGCACCCGAGTGGGGCGTCACCGCCGTGAGACCATGGGAAACCAGACGCACACCGACATCCGACTCCGCCGGGACGAGGTGTACGCCGGGTCCCTCGAATCGCTCTTCCACGCGGCCCGCCACCGCATGGATCGCAGACAGCAGCGCACAACAGCCCGCAGCAAGTGCGACCAGCGAACGGATTCGGAAGCGGCGAACGAGGGGATTCATCAGCGGGGCTTCTACCAGCCTAGATCGGGTGACCTCCAGATCAGCCCTGTGTAAATACACCCGCCGCCCAGCGCGGAGGCCGGTTTGGCGAGAACGCGTTGGTGACCCACGGAATTCGGGCACCTTGGCGCAAATAGGGCGATTGCACGGCCTAGGAAACCTCATCTCGGCAGACGCGGTCGTGGCTCACGGACGCGACCGCGTTGTATGGTTATGCAATAAAGGAAAGGAAGTGGGAGTTTCCAGCTTCGGGGCGATTCGGAAACAACCAGGCCGAGCTATGCAGCCACAAACCGCAGAACAACTCGCGGAACTGGCGATCGATCTTGGGCTCGTGACCTCCGAGCAGGTCCAGCGAGCCTGGTCCGACGCTGGGGGAACGAGTGTGTCGACCGAGAAGTTCGGGGCGACGCTCCTTCGCCGCGAACTGATCACCCGCTACCAACTTGACCGGCTGCTCCGAGGCGATCACACCGGCTACTTCTTTGGGGCGGCCAAGATCCTTTACCAGGTTGGCGCCGGCGCTTTTGCTCGGGTGTACCGAGCGGAAATGCGAGACAGCGGCGAAACGGTGGCGGTCAAAGTTCTCCGCAATCGCTTCTCCCAAGACGAGGAGAAGTGCAAAGAGTTTCGCCGCGAAGGGGAGATGGGCCGCCTCTTGCGGCACCCCCACATCGTGGCCATCGAGGACGTCGGTGAGGCCAACAACACGAGTTACATCACGATGGAGTTTGTCGAAGGGCAAACCCTTCGCGAACTCGTAAAGAAGCGTGGAGCGCTCGACATCCTGCGTACGATCGACCTGATGAAGCATCTGTGCGCCGGGCTTGAATACGCACACAAGCGTGGGGTCACCCATCGCGACCTCAAAGGCTCCAACGTGCTGGTTTCAACCAAAGGCGTGGCCAAGTTGGCCGACTTTGGCTTGGCAGCCGTCGACAAGGAATACGGCGACGAAGTACTCGGCCGCATGCACAGCCCGCGGACCGTGGAATACGCGGCGCTTGAGAAACTCACTGGCATGCGAAACGACAACGTGCGAAGCGACATCTACTTCATGGGGGCTCTGGCTTACCTGGCCCTGACAGGCGTGTCGCCCCTTGGCGATTCCCGTGATCGTGCCGCCCGCTCCGATCCGCGTAGGTTCCTCGAGGTGGTCCCCCTGGCGAAGCGAGCCCCCGACTTGCCGGCCGACGTTCGTGAAACCGTCACGCAGATGATGCATCTCGAGCCGCTGGAACGGTATCAATCGATCACTGATGTGCTCCGCGTGTTTGAAGAACTGGCTGTGGCTCACGCCCCTGGTGGCAAGGCGAGTCAGAGGAAAGTGAAGGTCTCCACGGCTCCGTCAGTGACCGCGACCGCTGGCGTGGCGCGAGTGATGCTCGTGGAACGCAGCGGACATGCTCAGGATGCCCTGCGAGACTTCCTCGGGCAGCTGGGGTATCGCGTGCTCGTGACGGAAAACGCCCAGCGGGCTCTCAAGCGTTTTTCTTCGACCCCGTTTCCTGCGGAAGGCATCGTGTTTAGCGCTTCGAAACTCGGGATGGAAGCACTCGATGCGTTCAACACCCTGACTGCCGATCCCTTCTACGCGAAGGTGCCCGCTGTGCTGCTGCTGGGGGGCCGCCAGGCTGATCTGGGTGAGCGGGCGAACTGCGACGAACTCCGCAAGGTGATCACGTCGCCGATCGAGAAGGCCGCCATGCAGGAAACGCTCGATTCGATCCTTGCCACCAAAGCGTGAGTCGTTGCTCCGTCGCCGCGTGGTGTTGGCAGGTGCGTTCCGCGGTGTATTCTTTTGCAGACAAGAAGGTTCGTAGGCGGCGAACCAGCACTCCCCCCACCTCACCCCCCGCCCCGGCACCTCATCGGATGTCGGTTCTTCATGGATCTCACGGCGTACCAGACCGACGGATTCTGGGACGAGCTCTTCGAGCCAAATCTCCAACCGCGTTCAGCGGCTGAGTTGCTCGTCAAACGGCTCGCCGATTTCTCTCCCGGTGAGTTGGCTGCGCGACAAAAAGCGGCAGACAAAATGCTGCTCACCATGGGAATCACCTTCAATGTCTACGGCCACGAAGCGGGCATGGAGAAGGTCTGGCCTTTCGACATTGTGCCGCGGGTGATCGATGCAACGGAGTGGAGCACGATCGAACGCGGCCTCAAGCAGCGAATTCACGCCCTGAATCTGTTCATCGATGACGTCTACAACCGCCGGCTGATCGTCAAAGACAAGGTGGTCCCCGAGTGGCTCGTCGACTCAGGACGCTGCTTTCGCGGTCCATGTGCGGGCATGCAGCCCCCGCAGGGCGTGTGGTGCCACATCACGGGCACCGACCTCGTTCGCGGCGGTGACGGCCAGATGTATGTTCTTGAGGACAACCTCCGTACCCCGTCTGGGGTGTCGTACGTGCTTGAGAACCGGGAGGTGATGAAACGCACGTTCCCGCAAGTGTTTGGCGGGCAGCGGATCAGTCCGGTGGAAGACTATCCGGAAAAACTGCTCGCGATGCTGCAGTTCATCGCCCCGGGTGCCGTGCGAGACCCCACCGTCGTCGTGCTCACACCGGGCATTTACAACTCGGCCTACTTCGAGCACTGCTTTCTGGCACGACAGATGGGCGTGGAACTCGTGCAGGGTTCGGACCTCGTGGTGCACGACAACGTCGTCTTCATGCGGACCACGCACGGCCTTGAGCGTGTTGATGTGATCTACCGCCGCATCGACGACGACTTTCTCGATCCGCTTGTGTTTCGGGAAGACTCCGTCGTGGGTGTGCCAGGGCTGATGGCGGCCTACCGCGCAGGCAATGTGGCGCTGGTGAATGCCCCAGGGACGGGTATCGCCGACGACAAAGCCGTCTACGCCTTTGTGCCGGAAATCATTCGGTACTACCTCGGCGAAGACGCGATCCTGCCCAACGTTCCGACGTATGTGTGTGGTGACGAAACGCAGTGCGGCCACGTGCTCGATCGGCTGGATGAACTCGTGGTCAAGCCAGCGAACGAATCGGGTGGCTACGGAATCGTGCTGGGGCCGCGGGCAAGCCACCAGCAGCGTGATGAGTGTCGCGAACGGATCAAAGCTAACCCGCGAAACTTCATCGCCCAGCCCATGCTCGCTCTCTCCCGCGTCCCCACGGTGGTCAGCGACTCCCTCGAAGGCCGGCATGTCGATCTGCGGCCTTTCATTCTTTACGGCGAAGACATCCACGTGCTTCCCGGCGGCCTCACGAGAGTGGCGCTCGTCAAGGATTCGCTGGTGGTCAACTCGTCGCAGGGCGGCGGCAGCAAGGACACCTGGGTCGTGCACACCAACCGAGGCTGACACCGATGCTTTCACGTGTTGCCGAGTCGATCTACTGGCTCAATCGCCAGATTGAACGGGCAGAAAACATCGCCCGGGCGACAGAAACGACGCTCGACATGGCGATTGAAGGCACCATGCCTGCCGGTCGACTCTGGAACGGGCTCATTTGCGCTTTCGGTGATCAGGCCGACTTTTGGCTACGACATGGGCTCGCTGATCAGCGAAACGTGATTGAGTTCCTGGCCTTCGACCGCCAGAACCCCAACTCGATCGTGAGCTGTCTTGCGCAGGCTCGCGAGAACGCCAGAACCGTTCGCGAAATGATCAGTTCGGCGATGTGGCAGGAGATCAATCGCTTCTACCTGGAAGTGTGTGGTGCCCGCGCGACTCGCAGCGACCTTGAGAACCCGCTTGAGTTTCTCACCGATGTGAAGCGCGCCAGCCAACTGATCACAGGCGTCACCGACGCCACGATGGCCCACGGCGAGGCCTGGCATTTCGCTCAAATGGGACGACTCATCGAACGGGCCGACAAGACCAGCCGTGTGCTCGACGTTGAGCACTTCTTCCTATCCGTGCATGACCGGCGAGCAGACGATCCCGCTGGTGACGATCTGGCAGGCCCCATCGACTGGTCGAGCGTGCTCGAGAGCGCGAGCGCCCTGGAGATGTACCGCAAGGTGCACGGCCGGATCTCACGGCGAAACGTGGTGGCGTTTCTCTTGCTCGACCGCGAATTTCCTCGGGCGGTGCACTTCTGCCTCACCAAGGCAGAAGAGTCGCTGCTGGCGATCACGGGCGGGTTGAAAGGAGCCTACTCCACCTCTGCTGAGCAGAAACTGGGGCGGCTCCGTGCCGATTTCGACTACGCCGCGATCGACGAGGTCCTTTTGAGGGAGGGCGGGTTGCACGGCTTCATCGACCACTTCCAGACACAGCTCAACGCCACCAGTGACGCCGTTTACGAGACTTTTTTCGCCACCCGCCCTGCCGGAAAAGTGCTCGAACGTCAATCCAGGCAGGCAGTCGTGCGGTCGCTGTGAACGGCGCCGGCCCGTTCTGTTCGCAGCCAACATCGTGGGCGAGGGATGCGTTGTAGGATAGAGCGTCTGTGCCATGGCCCTTCGCCGGCACCCTCGCGACCCGCCGCTCGATGTCGTCACTGATGCACTCGCCCCTTCCCGCGGCCTTTGAGCACTACACGCCCGTTGCCGGAGCCTACGACGAACTCCTGGGGGCCAACGGCGCGGCTCGTCACCACTGGCAACGGCTGGTCGATCTCCTTGGCCAATGGGATGCGTCGGAACTCTCCCGTCGCTGGGATCAGGCCCGCAAGCTGATCCACGACAACGGCGTCACCTACAACATCCACGATGAGTCGGGAGGCACCCAGCGCCCTTGGGTGCTCGATCCGATTCCTCTCGTAATTGCTGCTGCCGACTGGGCCAACTTGGAAGTTGGCATCAATCAGCGAGCGCGGGTGCTCGACGCGTTGCTCGCAGATCTCTACGGCCCGCAGCATGTGCTTCGCGAAGGAGTCGTGCCACCAGAACTCGTGTTCGCGAACCCCGGCTTCCTGCGGTGCTGCCAGGGGCTAAACATGCCGGGCGGACGCTGGCTGCACCTCTACGCTGCCGTTGTCTGTCGCAACGCCGATGGCCAGTGGGTGGTGCTGGGTGATCGCACTGCGGTGCCTCTGGGCCTGGGTTACGCCCTCGAGAATCGACTTGTCGTATCGAGGCTGCTGCCGGAAGTGTTTCAAGAAAGCCACGTGGAGCGACTGGCCCCCTTCTTTCTCTCGATGCGGGCGATGCTCAAAGGGCTCGCCGGCAATCGAGAGCAGCCGCGAATCGCCGTGCACAGCCCGGGACCGTTGAGCGAGAATTACTTCCTCGACGCCTACCTTTCGCGGTACCTCGGCTTGCCATTGGTGGAGGGAGGGGATCTCGCCGTCCGCGACGACCGAGTGTTCATCAAAACCCTCGGTGGACTCCTCCCTGTCGATGTCTTGCTACGGCGGGTTCCGGACAGGGAGTGCGACCCACTCGAACTCGACTCCGCCGCGCTGGCTGGCACCCCTGGGCTGGTGCATGCCGTCCGCCAAGGACGCGTCTCGCTGGCCAACGCCCTGGGAGTCGGCTTCATTGAGTCCCCCGCGTTTAGCGAGTTTCTGCCGGCGGTCTCCAAACGACTGCTTGGCGAAGACCTGATCCTCGCCATGCCCAACAGTTGGTGGTGCGGCCGGCAAGAAAACCTGACCCACGTGCTTGCCACGCTTGACGACCTTGTGATCGAGCCCGTCTGGCCTCGTGGAGTGGCTATCCCTGGTGGCACCGCGGTGAAAAGGATCGTGCCCGCCAGCTTGACGGCTGAACAAAAACTCGACCTCGTCTCCCGCATCAAGGCCAGGCCTGCCGATTGGGTGGGCCGGGCGGTGGTGGCCCCCTCGGTCGCACCGAGCTGGAATGGGTCCACGATGCTGCCCGCCGCCGTCACTTTACGATGTTTCGCAACCGCCACGCCGGAAGGCTACGGCACACTCCGCGGGGCCCTGGCTCGGTTTTCGTCTTCCGAGACGACCGGTGTGTCACTGATGAGTGGCCAAGGTTCCAAAGACGTGTGGGTACTCTCGCGTGGGCCCGTGGCGCCCGTCACGTTGCTCCCCGCCCCAGGCCAGCAACTTCCCCTCCGCCGCGGCGGCAATGAACTTCCCAGTCGCGTGGCTGATCACCTCTTCTGGCTGGGGCGAAACGTGGAGCGTGCCGAAGGGGCGGCGAGGTTGTTGCGAGCGGTCGCTATTCGGCTCGCCAGTGAAAGCACCCTCGAGACCGCCACGGAAGTGGCCCTGCTCTTGGCATCGATGTCGGAGGCTGCCGCCGTTCGCCCCGAATGGCGGATCGCCGGGCGGATCGAAACCCACTGGGAAATGCTCGGCGAAGTACAGTCATTGGTCTTCGATGCCGCGCGGTCGGCCAGCGTGGCGGCGTCGCTGAGGGCGATGTGGCGGATGGCATCGGTCGTCCGCGACCGCATCTCTGTCGATTCGTGGAAAATCCTCTCCCGCACCCGTCGAGACGGCTTCCTTGAACCCTTCTTGCCGATGCCCGGCGGCGTGCCGATGCTCACCAGCGCCACCGACGATGTGCAGTCCCTCCTCGACTCGCTGATTTATGATCTCTCCGCCTTCGCGGGCCTGGGAAATGAGAGCATGACCCGCGGTCCGGGCTGGCAGTTTCTCGATATGGGACGACGTGTGGAGCGAGCCACCAACGCCATCGCTCTCCAGCGGGCCACACTGACCCAGTCGATGCCCGATTCCGCACGGCTCTTTGAGATGCTGCTTGAGATTGCCGACAGTTCGATGACCTACCGCAACCGGTATCTCGGCAGCCTGCAAGCCGCACCTGTGTTGGACCTGCTGTTGATCGACGAAACCAATCCGCGCAGCGTGGGCTTCCAACTCGCCGAACTCGCGAAGCACGTCGACCGACTACCACGCGACCGATCCACGCCGGTGCTCAGCGGAGAGCAGCGGGCTGTGATGGCCGCCACAAGCCTGCTGCGGCTGGCCGACGTGACAGAACTCGTGACCATCGACGCCAGCGGCAACCGACCGCAGCTGGTGCAGCTTCTTGCCCGCCTGGAGGGGCAACTGCGGACGCTCTGGGAAAGCCTCACACATCATTACCTCGTTCACGCAGCACCCAGGCGAAGCCTCGGCGATATGCTGGCCATTGATATCAAGCAGGAAGCGGAATCATGAGTGCAGACACCTACACCGAAGACGAAGACGAGAGCACCACCCTGCCGCCGCCCGTGCGGACTCCGCGGCGGCACGTGCCCCAAGTGGTGATTGTTGGCAGGCCCAACGTCGGCAAATCAACCCTCTTCAACTGGCTCATCGAGAAGCGAATCGCGATCGAAGATCCGACCGAGGGCGTCACCCGCGACCGTCTCGTGCAGCGCGTACGACTCGGCATGTCTCGCGACGACACCGACGGGCCGGTCGTCGATCTGATCGACACGGGAGGCATGGGGTTTGATGACCCGGATGGCCTGACCGAACAGATCGATACGCAAATTCTGGCTGGCTTGGCCGAAGCGGCCGTCGTCGTGTTTGTGGTCGATGTGCGGGCGGGCCTCTTGGCGGGCGACCAGTTTGTCGCTGAGCGGATTCGCAAACTCGGCGGCAAAGTACTTCTCATCGCCAACAAGGCCGACAACGAGAAACTCGACGTACACATCCACGAGTTCGACGTGCTCGGCTTTGGCCCGGCGCTCCCAACCAGCCCGAGACAAAAGCGGCATCGTCGCGAGCTCATCGAGGCGATCAGCGCTCACCTTCCCGAGGCCAGCAGTGAGGAACGGGGAGAGGGCAGCGAGGACGACGAACTCGAACTGCCAGAGATGAAACTGGCCATCGTCGGGCGACGGAACGTGGGAAAGAGCACGTTCGTCAACGCCCTCGCCCAAGAGGAGCGGGTGATCACGAGTCCCGTGGCCGGCACCACCCGGGACAGCATCGACGTGCGATTCGACGTCGACGGCCATACCTTCATGGCAATCGACACCCCTGGCTTGCGACGAACGAAGAGCCGCAAGAGTGATCTCGACTACTACGCCGCCCATCGCGCCGAACGAAGCATTCGCCGGGCCGATGTGGTGCTGTTGTTCTTCGACGCGAGCGAACCGATCGGCAAAGTCGACAAGAAGCTGATCGACGCCATCGTGGAGTCGAGTAAGCCTGTGGTTTTTGTGGTCAACAAGTGGGATCTCTACGCCGGTGATGTTGCACGCACCGAATGGCTCGAGTATCTGCGAGATGAGTTTCGCACGATGCCCTGGGCCCCCGTGGCCTTCATCACGGCAAAGACCGGCCGGCAGGTGAAGCGTGTGATCGACACCGCACAGCGGCTCTTCCGCCAGAGCCGAAGCCGAGTGCCCACCGCACGCCTTAACGAGATCATTCGTCAGGCCGTTGAAGATCACAACCCGCCGTCGGATCGTCGTGGCAGACCGGTGCGAATCTACTACGCCACGCAGGTCGAGACGGCCCCCCCTACTGTCATGCTCTCGGTGAGTGCCGCGATGGCCGTGAGCCAGCCCTACCGGCGGTACCTGATCAACGTGCTTCGGGAAGCGACACCTTTTCGAGAGGTGCCCATCAAACTCTTGGTCCGCGGCCGGCAAGACAACGACCCCAAGCCCTAAGAATCTACAAAATCGCCGATAAAAAGGCCGCTCGTCGAGCCTTTCCTCGCGGCGATGCGACCTTCTGGTGAACGAACGAGCCGCGGAGTTTCCCGGCGCCGTTCGCGCAGGTATCCTTTCCAACCTTCGGGAGAGGAACTTCTCGTTCACGCGTTTTTTCAGCCGGTATCCAGGAGAGCGTCACGATGGCAAAGCCTGCCTCGCATTCGTCAGCCCCTCAATCTGTCATTTCTCGTCGCGATGCGATGGTTGCTGCGGGCGCCGCAGGAAGCCTGCTCGCCGGCATGTCGGCCGTGCACGGCCAGAATCCCTCCGACGAGACGATCCGCGTCGGACTCATCGGTTGCGGTGGCCGCGGCACAGGCGCCCTTCAGCAAACGCTCTCGGTTCCTGGCAGCAACGTGAAGGTGACGGCTGTCGCCGATGCGTTTGAGCCAAACGCCAACGGTGCCCTGCGAGCCGTCGACAAGATGAAGGACGAGGGCAAGGTCGACGTACCGGATGACCGCAAGTTTATTGGCCTGGATGCCTACCAGAAATTGATTGACCTCCCTGACATCGACCTCGTCATCCTGGCAACGCCTCCTGGCTTCCGCCCCTTCCACTTCGAAGCGGCGATCAAGGCTGGCAAGCACGTGTTCATGGAGAAGCCCGTCTGCGTTGACAGCTTTGGCGCTCGGCTCGTGCTGGAAGTGGCAAAACTCGCGGACGAAAAGAACCGCAAGGTGGTCGTCGGTCTGCAACGTCACTACGAGGCTCGCTATCGCGAGACCCTTGCGAGAGTTCGCGAAGGCATGGTCGGCGACATCATCGGCGGCCAGGTCTACTGGAATGGCAGTGGCATCTGGTACCGGCAGCGGCAGGCCGACCAGAACGAAATGCAGTTCCAAGTCAACAACTGGTATCACTTCAACTGGCTCTGCGGCGACCACATCTGTGAGCAGCATGTGCACAACATCGACGTGGCCAACTGGTTCCTCGATGCGGTCCCCGTGGCGGGCTACGGTGTCGGTGGCCGACAGAACCGCGTGGCTGGACAGCCGAGCGAGATCTACGATCACCACGCCGTGAACTTCGAGTACCCAGGCGGAATCAGGATCGCGAGCCAGTGCCGCCAGTTCCCCGGCGGTGACAACCGGGTCGACGAGGAGTTCCAAGGCACGAAGGGCTTCGTCCGTATCGGTCACATCACCGACTTCGACGGCAAGACGCTCTGGAAGTTCGAAGGCGACAACCCGAACCCGTACCAAGTGGAGCACAACGAACTGCATGCGGCGATCCGCAATGACACGCCGTTGAACAACGCCTACTACGGGGCCACCTCGAGTTTCTCGTCGGTGCTGGGCCGCACGGCGACCTACACCGGAAAGCGTCAGGAATACCAGCGGCTGCTGGACCTCGATTACCGTACGATGCCTGAGGGCCTCAGCTGGGAATCGACTCCGCCCACGCTGCCTGACGCCGACGGCAACTACGAGCTGCCGATGCCGGCGAACTACAAGATCGCCTAAGCGAGTGCACTCCGATGATCATCGGCATCCCGAAGTAAACGAAACGCGACGAGTATCGCGTGGCGCTGCTTCCTGTCGGTGTCGAGGAACTCGTTCGGCGTGGACATCGTGTGTTGGTTGAGCAGGCGGCCGGCGTTGGGAGCGGCCTGCCTGACGACGCATACCGGGCCTGGGGGGGG
>JBMTLP010000019.1:0-16907 GCA_049433245.1 Pirellulales bacterium | reverse complement strand
GCTGGATTGGTCGCAATACAGATGGACTTCGTGGTCGATCGTGGAAATGGTGCCGAGGCGCCCGTCGTGTTTACCGTTTACGACAAGCTCGGCGCGGCTGCAGGGGGTGGGACAGCAGTGTCGGTGGAAACGGTGCCGGCCATTACGTTCCCCGCGAATAGTTCGAATCTCGTGCGCATTCCTTTTTCAGTGCCGGTGAGCCTCACGTCGAGTTATTACTCGCTCGGCATCTCCACCGCGGCTTCAGGGACTGGGAACGATACCTATGGCATCCGAATCGGAACGTTGAGGTTGACGAACTCAGTGGGAGCGACCCTCTCAAACCTTCTTTACGTCGAAGATTCCAACACAACGGGTACTGCGGGGCTGACGCTTCAGGCAGCATCCGGTGTGCTCGCTCAGCCGGTGCTCTCATCGACGAGTGTCGCGTTTGGGAACTTCCGCTTGGGAGCCACGCTCTCGCAGTCGGTGACGCTCACCAACGACAATCTCGCAACTGGCAACAACTACTCGGAGGCTTTGGCAGGCAGTGTGACAACGGCCACCGGCGGCGCGACGCTTGGCGGGATGCCGCTGGTGGGGAGTTCGCTGGCTCAAGGTGCGAACACGTCACTCACCGTCGGATTGCCATCGGCCACTGCGGGGCCTGTCTCGGGTTCGCTCGATCTGGCGTTCACGTCGCAGCAGGGAACGAGCGTGTCACCAGGTCCGTACGGGACCGCCGTGGGCGCTCCGACAATTAGCGTCAGCGGAACGGGGTACCGGGAAGCGGTGGCGAGTTACAGCACGACCAGCCCGGATCTGGGGAAGTTTCACGTCGGCGCGAGCAATGTGAGTGGCTCGTTTGCACTGACCAACAACGCCACCGCCGACGCGTATAGCGAGGGCCTCGCGGCGAGCGAATCGAGCGCCACTGGCGGGGCATCGGTGCTCTCGGGGTTGCCCAGCGTGGCTGGCCCGCTGGCTGCCGGGGGGCAGACGAATGTGACCGTCCAGTTGGCGAGTGTGGCAGCGGTTGGGGCGAACACGGGCACCGTGACGCTGGCCCTTGATAGCAGTGGCACGGGCACGAGCGGCCTCGCTGCCGCATCCCTGGGGACGCAGGTTTTCAATGTCTCCGCGCAGGGCTACAGCGGCCAGTCCATCTGGCAGGCCAACAGCAGCGGCAGTTGGGGCAGTTTCGACGACTGGGATGTGCCCGGGGGCACGCCCGGAGTGGACGGCAGTTTGAGTGTCAACGACACGGCGACGTTTGGCAGTGCGGCGTCGTCGGCCACGACGGTGCGCCTCGACGGGGTCAGCCCCACGCTTGCGACCCTCACCTTCTCGAACTCCGCAGCGTCGTACACGGTCAGCCCTGGCACAGGGGGCAGCCTGACGGTGGGAACCTCTGCGGCCACGGGTGCGGTCAACGTGACGGCGGGATCACACAGCATCGCCACGGGTGTGGCCCTCGCGCGTGACACCAGCATCGACACCTCCAGCGGAACGGCCTTGACGCTTTCCGGGGCCGTGTCCGGCGCCAATGCCCTCTCGAAGACGGGAGCCGGCACGCTGGAGATCACCGGGACGGGAACGCTCAGCGGAGCGACGACGGTCTCGGACGGCACGCTGCGGGTGAATGGCTCGATTGCCTCCAGCGACGTGACCGTGCAGTCGGGTGCCACGATTGCCGGCAGTGGCACCGTGGGCTCGGTCACGATTGCGTCGGGCGGGACCCTTGCTCCTGGCAACTCACCGGGCAACCTGACCGTCAACGGCGACTCGGTTTGGTCGCCTGGCGGCAACTACAACTGGCAGATGTACAACGTCGATGGCACGGCTGGGACCGACTGGGATTTGACCACGATCACAGGCAACCTCGATCTTCGCAACCTCACCCAGGCGAGTCCCTACAACATCAATCTGTGGTCGCTCTCTGGGATTGGTCCGGATGTGAGCGGTAACGCGATCAACTTCAACAACGCGCAGTACTACTCCTGGACGTTTGCCGCCGTGACTGGATCCATCAGTGGCTTTGACGCCGATACGTTTGCCATCAACACGTCGTCAACCAATGGCACGTCGGGCTATTCCAACGACCTCGGCGGTGGCACGTTCTCGGTGGAGCAGAGCGGCAGCAATCTCAACCTGGTATTCACGCCAACGCCTGTGCCTGAGCCCGCCGCACTGTCGTTGCTGGCGGTGGCGGCCGCGGTTGGCGGCGCTCGCAGGGCTCGCCGTTGGTGGGCCGCTACGGCGGGCGTGTTCCCTGCCCGCTGGCTGTCCTGAGGCATGGCCCGTGGGAAGCGTGTAAGGTATGCACCCAGGAGGAATCATCATGGGTGCTGTTCGTGTGGGGACGGTGTGGCTTTGGTGTGTGATGGGCCTGTGCGCGTGGGTGAGCGGCGGGGGCGGTGCCCTCGGCGCAGCGGCGGGTGCTGCAGAGCCTCGGCAGCCCAACGTGATCGTGATCATGGCCGACGACCTCGGTTACGGCGACGTGTCGTGCTACGGGGCCACCGCGATCCAGACGCCTCACATCGATGCCCTCGCGGCAGGCGGCCGCCGGTTCACCAGCGGCTACTGCTCGGCCTCAACCTGCACGCCTACCCGGTATTCCTTTCTCACCGGCACGTATGCCTTCCGCGGCGAACGTACGGGCATCGCTCCGCCAAACTCCCCGGCGATCATCCAGCCCGGCACGGTGACGGTGGCCTCGCTCCTGCACGATGCCGGCTACGAGACAGCGGTGATCGGGAAGTGGCATCTCGGCCTCGGCGGGCCAGACGGTCCGGACTGGAATGGAGAACTTAATCCGGGCCCCTTGGAGATTGGCTTCGACCACTGCTTCCTCTTGCCCACCACAAACGACCGTGTGCCGCAGGTGTTCGTCGAAAATCGGCGGGTGCGCAACCTCGACCCGGCCGATCCGCTGTGGGTGGGGAATCAAAAGCCTGCCCCCGATCATCCCACCGGTGAGAGCGAGCGGAAGAGTCTCAAGATGGACTGGTCGCACGGTCACAACCAAACGATCCACAACGGGATCAGCCGCATCGGTTTCTACACTGGAGGCCACGCGGCCCGTTTTCGCGATGAAGACCTGGCCGACACCTGGGTGGCGCAGAGCCGGGCATTCCTCCAGCAGCACCAGGCGACCCATGCCGACACGCCGTTCTTCCTGTTCTTTGCAGCCCACGAGTGCCATGTGCCCCGCGTTGTGCACGAGCGGTTTCAAGGGAAGAGCGGGCTCGGGCCACGCGGCGATGCGATTCTTGAGTTTGACTGGTGCGTTGGGGAAGTCGTGAAGATGCTCGCGGAGCAGGGGCTCACCGAAGAGACGCTCGTCGTCCTCTGCAGCGACAATGGCCCTGTGCTCGACGACGGCTACAAAGACGACGCGATCGAGAAGAACGGCGACCACCGAGCCGCTGGGCCCTTCACGGGGGGCAAGTACAGCGTCTACGAAGGGGGCACCCGCACGCCGTTCATCACGTCCTGGCCTGGCACGATTGAGCCCGGCGTTTCTGACGAAGTGGTGTGCACGATCGACCTGGCGTCGAGCCTGGCTGGGCTCGTCGGGCAACCCCTGCCAGCTGCGGCCTGCCTCGACAGTTTCGATGTGTCGGCCGCGCTTCTGGGGCAGGAAGGCGCCACGGGCCGCGACCACCTCGTGCAGCAAGACAATGGCCAGAGCGGCAGCCTCGGTTTTCGCGAGGGGCCTTGGAAACTCGTGCTGCATCCTCGTGGGAAGGCCAACAACCGTGTGGTGGAACGGGCGCTGGCGATGACGGCGGTGCCCGAGGTGCAGTTGTTTGACCTCGCGGCTGATCCGGGTGAGACAACAAATCTTGCAGCAGCGAACGCAGACCTCGTGCAGCGGATGCAAGCGAGGCTCGACGCATTGGTCACGGCCGGCCGCAGCCGAGCGGCCGACTAAGGCCTCCCTTTCGCGATTTCAGCCGCACGTTCGCGGCAGCAACCCAAAGCATGCGGCGGAGTGAACACCGTGGCATAACCAGGGGTGGCCTGCTTCGTGGCTGTGTATCCCGGGCGTGCTGACCGTGATGGTCGGTGTGCCAGCAGCCGCACCGCCCTCCCGCGTTGCCCTCTCCCGGTGATCTCATGTGACCGCTCTTTGCAAGGATTTCGCACCGATGCCAAACCCCTCTTGCGGGCCCGTGGCCCCTGCTGGCGAGCGTTGTGGACGTCGCCTCGGTTTCACGCTCGTCGAGCTCCTCGTGGTGATCGCGATCATCGGCGTGCTCGTCGCGTTGCTGCTGCCCGCGGTGCAGAGTGCGCGTGAAGCCGCCCGTCGGGTGCAGTGCACAAGCCAGCTGAAAAACTTGGGGCTCGCGATGCACACCCACCACGACGCGCGAGGTTCGTTTCCGTACGGGTTCAACTGGCTCGAAGCGCTCTGGTCGGCGCCCCTTCTGCCCTACGTGGAGGAGAGCCCGCTCTACGACACGCTGATCTGGCAAGAGGGTGGGCTGGGCAACTGGAACGCCAACGGGTCGCCAAACGAAGCTGCGTGCGGCACGTACGTGAGCGTGTTTCGTTGTCCGAGCATGGCGGTGCCCCAGCATGTCGACAACCAGGGGATACCAGGGCGGGTGCCGGCGAGCTACCGGGCCTGTGCGGGATCCAATGTGTGGTCAGATGATGTGAGCACACTCGTGCGAGGTGGCTCGCTTGTGCCGGGTGATGCGACGGCCCTCGAGCAGCATCCGCTCAACGGGATCTTCTACGGCGAGAGCGCCACTCGGATCAGTGAGGTGATCGACGGCACTTCCAAGACGATCATGCTCGGCGAGTCGTACACCGACCCCGCCTACATCAAAGATGGCCAGGCGATGGACTACTGGCTTTTTGGTAGTCCGCAGACAGGGGGCTGGAGGCTTGGCGACAACGGTGGTACCGAGTATTCCGAAGGCCTTGGCTCGACCGCTCCGCGGATCAACAGTCGCCTCGATCCGACCGTGCCAGGAACCATCATGGAGATGGCGTTTGGCAGCTACCACCCCAACGGCGGTGTGTTCAGTTTCGCTGATGCCAGCGTGCGGTTTCTCACGCAGGATCTTGATCAGTCCGTGTATCGAGGCATGGGCTCTCGCAACGAAGGGGAGATGCTGTCGGAGTAGCTGGCCGGCTGTGGTTTCGTGGGGCCTACTGGGCCGCGACAGCCGCGACAGCAACCGCTGCGGTCTCCACCCGAAGAATGTGGGGTGAGAAACACGCGGCTTCAAAACCAGATGCCAGGGCCGCGGCCCGTTCGTCTTCCGTGAAGCCGCCTTCGGGGCCGATCAGGACCAGCCAGTCGCCACTGCGGTTGGCCAGCAGCGAAGGGGCCGGTGGGCCGGTCGCGTCGGACCGCACGCCGAGGGGGGGGGCCGGCCGCGTGGCAAGCGCGTCTGCCAGCGTCATTGGCTCGGTGATAGCAAGCACTCGATTGCGCCGGCACTGCTTGCAGGCTTCCAGCGAAGCGCGGGAGAGCCTGGTAACGGCGGCAGGGGTGGCTTCAGCCACGCCACGCGTCGTGACCAGGGGCACGAGCCGGTGGCAGCCGAGTTCGGTGAGTTTCTCCACCATCCACTTCTGGCGATCCCCTTTCGGTAGGGCCGCGGCGATGGTCAGTTTGCCCGTTGTGGTGAGGGTGGGTTCGTCGCTCGTGCCTTCACCGAGAAGTTCCAGTTCCACCTCCGCGCGGCTGATCTGCCGGACCTCGGCTTCCCAGGCACGCCCCGCTCCATCGAAGACTTCCACTCGGTCGCCGATGGCAGCCCGCATCACGCGGGCGAGGTGGCGAGCCTCATCGCCGCAGAGCACAGCCCGGCTGCCGGCGGGTGGCGTCTCCAAAAAGAATCGCTCGCTCACGTGGTGGCACCCTTTCGCGGCAGTTTCACTCTGCCGTTTCTCCTCGGTCGATCGCTACACTTCCCTGCATGGTACGAGATCACTCGGCAGCACAACCGAATCCCTTCGATGGGTCGCTGGCAGCCGGCGACTTCTTCATGGGCCCTGCCCAGGAAGAGCCTCTCGCTCGCCTGGAGTGGCTGATCGAGGAGCGGCAGCGGCTGGGGCTCGTGCTCGCCCCGAGCGGCTGCGGGAAGAGCCACCTGGCCGCCATGGCGGTGCGGAGGCTCGGCGGGCTGGGGGCGGAAGCCACGCTCCTGTCGCTGCGGGGCTTACGGGAAGGAGACTGGCTCGATCTGCTCCTCGATCGACTGCCGCTCGACCCACTCTCAGCTGCAGAGCCCTTGCGGCCCTGGCAGAAACTGGAAAACCGGCTCCGTGAGAACACTCTGATGGAGCGGCCTACGGTGCTGATCTTCGACGACCTGCATGAAGCCGACCGCGATGCCTTGGCCGGGATTGAGCGGCTGGTGTCTGCCGCCGAGCCGCGGTTTGCAAGCCTGCTGGTGATTGCCACCCTCACGACCGACGCTCAAGGCCGGCTCCCAGCCGATCCTCGGCACGGCCACTTGATGGGGCATTTTTTTGACAAAGCTGCGGTGAGGGTGGAACTCGCACCCTGGAGTGAGGCCGACACGGCCGCCTTTCTCGGCTGGGCCCTCAAGCGGGCCCGCCGCCAGGACGATCTCTTCAGCCCCACCGCCGCTGCTGCCCTCAGCCGCCTGGCTGCTGGTGTCCCAAGGCAGATCTGTCAGTTGGCTCGGTTGGCGGTGGTCGCCAGCGATGCCGAGGGACTCGCGCAGATCGATCCGCTGACGGTAGAACGCGTGTGGCGGGAACTGGTGCCGGTCACGACGGCCCAGGTCGCTCCCAGCGACACATCCGATCCCGTTGCTCAACCCCATCCTCGCGTGCGGCCAGTGCGTCGGCTGTGGGGCTGAAATACTGGCTGATTGCTAGCAACGGAGGCTGCCGTTCAACCCGAGCCGTTCGCGGCATACAATCCTTCCATTGGTGGATGACGCAGGGATCGGCACGCAGGAAGCCGGCAGTCGGTCTACCTGAGGTGTGGCGGCAGTGCTGCCACTCAGCTGCGAGTTCCTCCATTGGCTCCTCAGCACGCTCATGCTGCTTCCCGTGATGGCGGGCGGATTGTTGCCGTCTCTCCCGACGACGGCGCAGCGATTGACCTGAAGCAGCCGCTGTTGGCGATGCTGTTGGCTTGGCTGCTGCCCGGGGCTGGGCATCTCTATCAAGGTCGCCGTTTCAAAGGCGTCCTGTTTCTCGTGGTGATTTTGAGCGTGTACTTCACCGGGTTCGTTCTCGGTGGCGGCCGCATCGTCTACTGGGCGTGGAAGCCGGGCGAACAGCGGTGGGCCATGGCCTGCCAAGCTGGGATCGGAATCGCGGTCCTGCCAGCAGCGGCCCAGTCGATGCTGCTCAACGGCTCCGGAAAAGCAGCGGTTGCCGGCGGCTTCATGGCCCCGCCAGTCGGGCTCAACCAGCCCGTTGATGAGGGCTACGCTCGCGACATGATTGCCCGCACGCCGTCGCTCACCGAAGACGACTTTCGCCGTCCACCACGGCAACGGATGTGGGAGTTTCTCCGGGATGAACTCTCGATCTGGCACCACGACCTTGGTCGCTGGTTTGAGATTGGCACGCTCTACACGATGATTGCCGGGATGCTCAATATGCTCGTGATCTACGACGCCGGCTTTGGCCCGCTCGGAGTGTCGAGCGAAGAGGAGCGTCGCAAGGGAGCCGAGGGCAAAGGTAGTTCGTCAGTGTCTGACGAGGCAGCCGTGTGACCTGCGGCTTCACGATCGATTCACTCAGAGAACACGTCGATGGCTGGCTTTGCTCCCTTGATCACCTCGCTCCTGGCAGCGTCTTTCCTCGATGGAGCGCCCGGTCTTGCGTTTGGGGTGCCGCTGTTGGTGGCCGCGAGTTTTGTGTTTGCCGCCACGCATCACGAGAATCAGGATGCGATCCGCAGTGCGATGCTTCAGTGGCTCGTCTGGCTGGGGGTAATTCTGGGGGCCGTGCTCGCGGTGGTGCTCTTGATTGGGATGTGGGTGTAGACCTCGACCGGTTCTGCCGACGCCTGTCCTGCAGAGACGCGTCGCAACTGGCCGCAGGCGGCGTCGATGCTGCCTCCCTTTCGCCTTCGCACCTGCACGTTCACGCCGCCGTCGCGAAGCACCTCAAGAAACGTGGTCCTCGCTGTTGCGGAAGGCTCTCGGTAAGGGAGGCCCGCCACCGCGTTGTAGGGAATCACGTTGAGCAGAGCCTGGCGACCTCGGAGCAGCCGCACGAGCGCCCGCGCCTGCTGCGGATCGTCGTTGAGTCCACCGAGCAAGACATACTCAAACGTCAGCCGTCGTCCCGAGGCTTCCCAGTAGCGGTCGGCCGCGGCCAACACGGCATCGAGCCCGATCGCCCGGTTGACCGGCACGATCCGCGAACGCAGCGAGTCATCCGGGGCGTGCAGCGAGACAGCGAGGTGATAACGCGGGCAGGTTTCGGTGAGCCGGTCGAGGGCAGGGGGGAGGCCGACGGTGGAGATCGTGATCCGCCGCTGGGAGATACCGAAGCCATCAGCAGATTCTGCGACTTCCAGGGCGGGCAGCAGGTTGGCCAGGTTGGCCAACGGTTCCCCCATCCCCATCACCACGATGTGGCTGATCCGCTCTTCTTCAGGTAACAGCGCGGTGAGTCGCACGAGCTGTTCGATGATTTCGCCAGAGGTGAGGTTCCGCACCACGCCATCGAGGCCGCTTGCGCAAAACACGCAGCCCATCGCACAGCCGACCTGCGAGCTGATGCAGACGGTCCGCCGCACGCCGTCTCGCAGCATCACGCACTCGATCCGCTCGCCGTCTGCCAGCTGCAGAAGGAGTTTCTCAGTGCCGTCGGGATCCTGCTGATGGGAGGCGACGGTGGTGGTCAGAACGGTAAAAGACTCGGCGAGCTGCTGCCGAAGCTGCTTCGGCAGGTCGGTCATGGCTTCAAACGAGGTGGCCCGCCGCTGCAGGAGCCACCGGCGGATGCCGCGGGCCCGCCAGGCAGGCGCACCCTGGGCTGCCAGGAAGGTTTCAAGGGCGTCGTCGGGCTCAAGAAGGTGGTGCATGGAGTGCGGCCGGAAAAAACGGCTTTTGAAAAGGGGCCACGGGCGCGGTACGTTCCTCAGTAGGGACTCCTCGGCCCGCTGGGCCTCTCCGCAAGCGTATCCTACGTTTGGAGGCACGGACCGTCCCGTAATGTTCGGCACCGCACTTTTCCGCACAGACGCGCCCATGAGCCAGCAGCAACACGAGGATCGAACCACCTGGGTTTACGACGAGCAGACGTTTCCGCTCTGGAACGCCACGTTCGCCAAGGCAGATCGCACGGAGATGATCCAGGAGGATCTCTGGGCGGGCCGCAGCATCTCGGTGTTGCTTGCGGTTCTCGTGGCGATTGGGCTTGGTTTGGCCATCGCGACTGTGTCGTTCGTGATGAACTGGCAGTAAGAGAACGCCATGTCCATACCCGGGTTGGCGGCAACGCCGATCGTGGAAATTGATGCCCCAGCGAAACTCAATCTCTCGCTCGGCGTGGTCGCCCGCCGGGCCGATGGATTTCACGAGATCGACTCGTTGATGGTGGCGGTCACACTCTGTGACACGTTGCAACTTAGCCCGCGTCCCGATGCCGAGTTCAGGTTGCGAGTGACATTTGGTGGTCGGCTGGCCACGCCTGAGGGGCAAGCCCTCGCTCGCGACGTGCCCGAGGATGATCGCAACCTCGCGGTGCGGGCTGCCAAGGCGTTGGCCCGAACGGCCGGTGTGACCCGTGGCCTCGATATTGGCCTCGTCAAACGCATCCCCTCGCAAGCCGGCCTGGGCGGCGGATCGAGCGATGCCGCAGCGGTGCTCTTGGCGGCAAGCCGGGTGTGGGGGCTCGAGCTTGGGCATCGCCGGCTGGTGGAGATTGCTGCCGAACTCGGCAGTGATGTGCCCTGGTTTCTCACCAGCGGTGGCGGGATTGCCACGGGGCGTGGCGAACGCATTGAGCCGGTTTCAGGACTGCCAGACTGGCCCGTCGTGATTGCCGTTCCGGCTGAAGGGCTGTCGACGGCCGCCGTCTATGGCGGCTGCACACCAGAGCCCGATCAGGTTGGGCGGTCGATGAAACTGGCTGGCACGATGCGACTTGGCCGGTTTGAGGAGTCGCTGGAGTTGATGCACAACACGCTCCAGGCCGCTGCCGTCGCAGCCTCTCCCACCGTTGAGCGACTGCTTTTGTCGATGAAAACGGCCGGTGCTGTACGGCCCATGGTCACCGGAAGTGGGAGCGGGTGCTTTGCCCTCACCCCCTCGGAAGAAGAAGCCTTGGCGATAGCAAACACCCTCTCAGCCGAGGGCTGGCCAGGGGTGTTCTGTGGTCGACTCGCTCCAGTCTGCCGACTCGACCAGCAGATTCTCGCTGAAAACAGTTGAACTTCGCGGCTGGACGGCGATACTAGCGACCTGGGGACTGGGGAAAAGGAGGAGCGCTGCTGCGCAGTCGTTCTGTTCTGACCGCATGGCGCGGGGAACTGCCATGAAAATTACCGAGGTGCGGATCAAGCTCATCGAGGATGCGGCCGAACGGCTGCTCGCCTTCTGTTCGATCACACTCGACAGTGCGTTCGTTGTTCGCGATATGAAGATCATCGTGGGGCCGAACGGACCGTTTGTGGCGATGCCGAGCCGGAAACTCACCAGCCACTGCCAGAGTTGCGGCTGCAAGAATCCGATCCGCGCCAATTTCTGCAATCAGTGCGGTGGCAAACTCACCGACTCGCACCGGCCCCGCGATGAAGACGGACGTCCGCGGCTCTACGCTGACATCGCGCATCCCATCAACGCCAGGTGCCGCGAGATGATCCAACTGCGGATCGTGGAAGAGTATGAGGCTGAGCTCGTGCGATCGACGGAGCCGGGCTACGTCTCGCGCTACGACGATCCAGATGAGGACCATCGAGGCGCGTTCAACGGTCGCCATGATGCGGAGCATCCTGTGACCGACGAAGAGCCTGGTTGTGAGCAGGCCAGTGACGCTCCTTCCGCTGCGTCAGCCCCAGCACAGTCACCACCCAAAGATGACTTCGGTGCGGGGATTCTGTAGGCCGAGAGATGCTTAGGCCTTTTCGCCGCGCACGAGTTTGTGGAAAGCGTCTTTGAGGGCACGCGTGATCGGGCCGGGTGTTCCGATGCCAATGCGTCGGCCATCGATTTCCACCACAGGGATCACCTCAGCCGCGGTGCCTGTCAGGAAACACTCGGAGGCGGTGTAGAGATCGTGCCGGGTGAGCACGGCTTCCCGGGCGGGAATGCCAGTCTCGTGAGCGAGTTCGAGCACAGCATTGCGGGTGATACCCTCAAGAATGCCGGCGTCGGTGGGTGGTGTAAGGAGCGTGCCTGAGCGAACGCAAAACACGTTGTCGCCCGTGCACTCAGCCACTTCGCCCTTGTGGTTGAGCATGAGCGCTTCCACGCAGCCAGCTTGCAGCCCCTCAACCTTGGCCATGATGTTGTTGAGATAGTTGAGCGACTTGATTCGCGGGGAGAGGGCCGCGGGACTCATCCGCTGCGTGGCAGCCGTGACAATCCGCAGCCCCTTCTCGTAGAACTCGGCAGGGTAGAGGCTGATCGTGTCGGCGATCACGATCACCTGTGGGTTGCTCGTCCTGCCAGGATCGAGACCCAAGCCGCCTGCACCGCGGGTGATCACCAGCCGCACATATCCATCCACAAGGTTGTTGGCAGCGAGGGTGTCGACGACGGCTTTGCCGAGGGCCTCCTTCGAGATCGGAATCTCGAGGCGAATCGCCTGGGCGCTCTCCCACAGCCGGTCGAGGTGGGCTTCGAGGCGGAACACCTTGCCGGCGTAGCTTCGCAGCCCCTCAAACACGCCGTCGCCATACAGGAGCCCATGGTCAAACACGCTGACGCGGGCTTCATCCTCCGGCACGAGCCGGTCGTTCATGAAAATCAGACGAGGCATGAGCTGATCTGCCAGAGGTGGTCAGGCTTTGTTCGACGCACCCATCTGCGAGTTTGATGACTCTTCCGGCCCTTGCCGCGATCGTCGGGTCGTGCGTGACCATGACTATAGAAAGGCCATCAGAGCGGTTCAACTCGGTAAGCGTTTCGAGGATACCTGCGCCACTTGCGGCGTCGAGATTCCCCGTCGGCTCGTCGGCGAGCAGCAGGCGCGGCCGGGCAATCAGGGCTCGCGCGATCGCCACCCGTTGCATCTCACCGCCCGAGAGTTGCCTGGGGCGATGGGAGAGGCGGTGCCCGAGGCCAAAACGTTCAAGCAGCGCGATGGCTGCCTGCCTGGCCGCATTGCGGCGGCGAAGCCACTCCAAGAAGCCGTAGCGAACGTAGAGCGGAGCGAGCACGTTTTCCACCGCATCGAGTTCAGGCAGCAGGTGGTACGACTGAAACACCATGCCGATCTGCGTGTTGCGGACAAGGTCTTGCTTCCGCGAGGGCAAGCAATCGATGCGAGTGCCTGCGAGATGCACCTCGCCGCCATCGGGCGCGTCGAGCAGGCCAAGCAGATGCAGCAGCGTGGTCTTTCCTGAACCGCTCTGGCCCACGATTGCCACGAACTCGCCGGCGATCACTTCGATGTCGACGCCACGCAGCACGTCAAGTGTGCTGCTTCCGGAGCGATAACGCTTCCTCAGGCCGACGCCTCGCAGCACAGTTCCCGCAGCAAGGGCTGGTGCTGTTTCGTTGTGCAGTCGCAGTTGCTGGTTGGGGCTATTCATGCCGCAGGGCCTCCACCGGATGCAGCCTCGCCGCGCGGAAGGCAGGCACGACACTCGCTCCCACGGCAATCCCGACAGCACCCGCGATGATCCACGAGATCGTGAAGGGATCCACGATGGTGGGAATGTTGAAGAAGTAGTAAATCGACGGATCAAACACCCGCTCGCCCGTCCACCACTCCACCCCTTGCCGGATCGTGTTGATGTTCCAGGTAATCGCGAGCCCCAGGGCCATGCCCACACCACCGCCAACAAGCCCCAGGGCGAGGCCATAGCCCAGAAAGATGCCAGCGATGCCGGAGGAACCCGCTCCGATGGCCTTGAGGATGCCAATGTCGCGGGTCTTCTCCACGACGATCATGAAGAAGATGGCAAGGATCCCGAAGCCGGCCACCGCCACAATTAGAAACAGCAGGATGTTGAGCACAGCCATCTCCATGTCGACCGCGGAGAGCAGTGGGCCTTGCTTGTCTCGCCAGGTGGAGACCGCGTAGAGCTCAGGGGGGAAGGCCTTCCGCAGCGTGTCGCGAACGGCGTCGAGATCTGCCCCCTCGGCGAGTTTGATTTGGATTGAATTGACGCTGCCGATGCCGGTTTCCGGCTCGATCATGCCCCGCATCCTTTGCAGGTCTTCCAGCGGTACGAAAACGAAGTTGGAGTCGTATTCGCTCATCTTGCTTTCGTAGAAGTCGACCACGGTGAAGGTGTTGCTGACCGCTTTGGGGGGTGTTCCGGCGGTTGGGAAGGTGACCTTCACGTCGTCGCCTGGAAGAATCAGAAATCGGTCGACGCCGACACGGTCTCGAAAGCTTGCCAGTCCGATGCCCGGAACGATGCCGGTGAACTGTTCTGTGGACGGGTCCATGGTGTGGCCTTCGTCGGGCCTGGCTGCCTTGAACGGATCGATTGGGCCGGCACCAGCAGTCCCGTCGTCGGCTGCAACTGCAGCGGTTGTTTCCTCGGCAGCTGCTGCATCGGCAACAGCGGCCTGGTCTTCCGTGGCAGCGAGCACGGCGTCGACTTGCTGGTCGAGCGGTCGGACGGGGCCGCCGAGGCGAGCCTGTTGTTCACGCCAGATCTTTTCTTGTTCAACACGATCACGGCGATGGGGCCAGCCGGCGTTTTCTAACGCCGGGCGAAGCGGGACATTGTTGCCACCAGCCTCGATCTGCGTGTCGTAGCCGCCATCCCGGAGGTCGAAAGAAAGTTGCTGGCGATTCCTCGGATGTTGCAGGAAGTCGCCAAAGTCGCTGACGGCCGCATGGGTGGATGCGTCGATGCCGATGAACATGACCTGCCGCGTGATCCATTGGCTGCGGACCTGAAACGAGAGCATGGCTGGTACCGCCACAGTGGGCGTCATGCCCGCAATGTCGTCGCCGGCAGCCCGACGGATCTCCTCCATGTGCCAGGCAGGATCCTGAAAGCCGGAGAGGGAGTGACTCTCAAACACGATGTCGGAGAGGATTCCGTGGATGCGGCTTTGCATCTCATGCGAAAAGCCTGCCATCACCGCGTTGACCACGATCATCGTGGCCACACCGAGCGTCACGCTCACGACGCTCGCCAGTGCGATCCAGCGAGTGCGGAGGTAACGCCAGCAGAGGAGGAGTTTGTACACGGTTGGGCATCCTTGCCTGGTTGCTCCGCAGCCTGCGGAACCTGGATTCTCGTTGCCGACGCGTTATTCGGCCTGCGGACGGTGGATGGGGAACAGAATGATGTCACGAATGGAAGACGCACCTGTGAGCAGCATCACCAGTCGATCGATCCCGATGCCGAGCCCACCAGCCGGGGGCATGCCATGCCGCAGGGCCTTGATGAAGTCGTGGTCCATCCGTGCCATCGACTCGTCGTCGTCGAGCCCAGCGAGTTGGGTGCGGAAGAGCTCCTCCTGCAGATCGGGGTCGTTGAGTTCGGTGTAGGCGTTGGCCAACTCCATTCCGCAGACGTAGAGCTCAAACCGCTCTGCAACGTCCGGCTGGTGTCGCTTCCGCTTGGTCAGCGGGCAGACAGCGGCGGGATAGTCGATCACGAAGGTCGGGTTGATCAGCGTCTCTTCGACGGTGGCCTCGAAGAGTTCGCTCTTGATCACATCGGGATGGCGGCCAGCGGTTTCGATGCCACGAACCGACGCGGCGGCAGCCACACTTGTGGCGTCGGTGGGATCGCAACCGGTCACCTCTGCAAGCAGCTCGTCGTAGCGAGCGCGGCGGAACGGGGCCGCGAGGCTGACTTTCTTTCCCATCCACTCGTGCTCTTCGGGGGTGCCGGCAGCTTTTGCAGAGGCCAGGATGATCGCCTCGGTGAGGTCCATCATCGTCTCGTAGTTGCCGTAGGCCTCGTAGGCCTCCAGCATCGTGAACTCGGGGTTGTGCCTGGGGCTGATGCCCTCGTTGCGATACACGCGGCCGAGTTCGTATACCCGCTCCATGCCACCCACGAGGAGCCGCTTGAGATGTAGCTCCAATGCGATCCGCATCACGATGGGCATGTCGAGCGCGTTGTGGTGCGTGGCAAAGGGGCGTGCTGCGGCTCCGCCAGCGATCGTGTGCAGCGTGGGGCCTTCGATCTCCAGGTATCGCCGCTCGTTGAGCACACGACGCACGGCGTCGACGATCCGGGTGCGAGCCACGAAGCGGTCGAGCACACCCTCACCGTGAATGAGGTCGAGGTACCGCATTCGTTGGCGGAGGTCCGCGTCGACGAGGCCGTGGTACTTGTCGGGTGGCGTTTCGATCGACTTCGTCAGGAAGGTGAGCGAACTGGCAAAGACCGTGATCTCGCCGGAGTTGGAATGCCCCAGCCTGCCCTCCACGCCGACGATGTCACCGAGATCGAGGCAGCTTACGATCGGCCACACGTCGGGTCCCACCTGCTTCTGCCCAAGCATCACCTGAATCCGGCCGCTGCGGTCGGCGAGGGTGAGAAACACGAGGCGACCGGCGTTGCGGAGCAGCAGAATCCTGCCCGCGACGCGGACCGTTGGCCCTCCTTGGTCGGCCGGGTCCATGCCTGCGGCCTGCTCCCGGAGGTTGGCCATCGGCTGCACATCGTCGAAACGCTGCCCCCAGGGGTCGATACCCAGCCCTTCCAGCTTCGCCAGCTTCTCGCGGCGGGCAGCTTCCAGGGCAGCAGCGGTGCCGCGGCTGTCGCTTGAGGCTTGGTCGGGGGAACTGGTGGGAGCGGGTCGATCGGGTGTGTCGGAACTGGCCATGGCCGCCTGGGCGTCGGTGGGGAAGGGGGGCAACAGAGCGTGAACCGGGATTGTCGGTGGTGGGGGCCGCTGAGAGAAGAGCATCTTCTCTGGGCCGGTTGGCCTCCCCGTTCCCCCTCGTTCTTGGAGGCTTCCGCAACCGGACCAGTCCAGGCCCCGTTGACTGGGAGTCTGCGTGCCCTGGTGAGCCGCTCAGGGCAGCGTTACAACGAAAGCCGACACCAGATCGGCAGCGACGTGGGTGATTTTTGCGGAGAGAATCGTGGGCATGACGCAGGGACAACGACCGGGGCTGTTCAGCGTCGAACTGCGTTCGCGGCAGTGGGACGTACTCGTCGCCTGGTACCGAAACGTGCTGGGCCTCCGTGTGCTCGTGCGGGTTGTTGAGGATGGCTACGCCCTGTTTGAGGCGGGTGACACCCGTCTGGCGATCCTAGCCAGGGAGGTGCCTGGGGAGGCGAGCGGCCGGTGGAGCCTGGGGTTTGAGGTGCACGACCTCAGTTCGCAACTGGAGCGGCTCCACGAAGGCGGGCACCCGGTCGACGGGCCGAAACAGCATCCGGAGGGCTTTCGGGAACTGATTACGTTCGATCCCGACGGCAACAAAATCCGGATCTTCTCCTGGCCAAGCGGCCACTAGTTGTTCGTGGAAAGCACCGAGGCGTTGGGGGAGTTGGACCCCTCTGCTGGCAAGTGGGGCAGTCTGCGCCGTGGCTGTCGCTTGGTTGTAACGATTCTCCCGATGTGAACGGTGCCACCCGATAAAGCAATCATGCGTTTCATGCCGCTTGGGGGCTGTTTGCTGGTGGGGGGTGCCATGCTTCGATCGTGTGCCGCGCTGGTGTGGCTCTGTCTGTTGCTCGCCGTTCCGGCTGTGGCGGCTGAGGATGCGAGTGTGCTGCTGCCCTCCGATGTCGATCTGAGTACGTTGGAAGCAGGGCATCTGTCCGGCACCATGGTGCCCGTCGACGGCGTGCTGTCTGGGAC
>JBMTLP010000018.1:0-17549 GCA_049433245.1 Pirellulales bacterium | reverse complement strand
GGATGCTCGAGAAACTCTGCTACGGACTCTACGAACCAGCGACGGGCGTGTTTCATCAAACAGGATGGATGGCCACGAAGAAGAAGCTTGAGCCCTACCGTCAGGATCTCGACACGGCCGAGAACCTGCTCGATGAGGCAGGCTGGATCGATCACGACAACGACGGGATTCGCGACAAAGAGATCAACGGACGGTTTGTTCCCTTTGAGTTTTCCATCCTCACGAGCAACCAACCTCTGCGGGTGGCGATCTGCACGCTGCTCCAGGAGAGCCTGGATCGCATCGGTGTGCGGGTCAACGTGCGACCTGTCGAGTCGACGGTCCTGCAGCAGTACACGCTCGATCACAAGTTCGAAGCCTACTTTGGCGGTTGGGGAACCGGCACCGATCCCGATACGAGCGAGAACATCTGGCGGACGGGAGCGGGGCGAAACTTCGTGAGCTACTCCAATCCCGAGGTCGATCGACTGTATGACGAGGGGCGTCGCGAACTGGATCGGGCCAAGCGAGCTGAGAAATATGCTCGCATTCAGGAAATCCTTTACGACGACCAGCCCTACACCTGGCTCTATTGGCGAAACAGCTTCTACGGTTTTTCCAAGGATCTACGAGGGTACGTCTTTAGTCCCCGAGGTCCCTACAACTATTCACCTGGGTTCGGCAGTCTTTGGAAGCCTGCGATGGAGTGACCGGCCTCAATGGTGTCGTATCTCATTCGTCGAATCCTGCTCGCTGTGATCACGCTGCTGATGATCACAGGGATCGTGTACGGGCTTGCCCGAGCGATGCCCGGCACGCCGCTGACGATCGCGATTGGGGAGACCGATCCAAGTCGAAAACTCAATCCCGCCGATATCGAGCGGATGAAGAAGGCCTACGGTCTCGACAAACCGTGGTATACGGCCTACTTCGTGTGGGCAGGCAACGTTGTCCAGGGCGACCTGGGCCGCTCGATCTCTCGCAAGCAGCCTGTGGCCACGCTGATTGCTGAACGCATCGGCCCAACGCTCGCGCTCTCAGGTTCGGCACTGCTGCTGACCTGGATGCTCTCCGTTCCGCTTGGCCTCTATGCTTCCGCCCGCAGCGGCGCGGTCGATGAACGAGCGGTGAGTTTTGGGCTGTATGTGCTCTACTCCTTTCCCACCTTTGTGGCGGCGCTCTTTCTGCAGATCATCTTTGCGGTGTGGTTGCGTGAGACGGCCTGGGAGCTACCCCTGTTTGGGATGCGCGGCGACGGCTATGCCAGCGAGTCTTCATGGCTCGCGCGCACTCTCGATGTTGGTCGCCATGCGATCTTGCCGGTGATCTGTCAGTCGTATGTGAGCCTTGCCTGGTACAGCCGATTCATTCACGCCAACATGCAGGAAGTGGTTCGTCAGGACTACATCCGCACGGCGAAAGCCAAGGGGGCAGGCCCCTGGCGAGTGCTCGTGCACCATGCTTTTCGCAACACGCTCATTCCTCTGGTGACGTTGCTGGGCTTGTCGTTGCCCGCGCTCCTCGGTGGATCGGTGATCATCGAGCAGATTTTCACCTGGCCCGGTATGGGGCGGCTTTTCTTCGAGAGCATCCGAGAACGCGACTATCCAACGATCATGGGCCTGACCTTCATGTTCAGTGTCTTGACGTTGCTGGGGCAGCTTGTGGCTGATGTGCTCTACGCCTGGGTCGATCCGAGAGTGAGTGTGGAATGACAGGCGAGCCGCAGCCGTCGGGTGAACGACGAAAGGTTGCCAACGACTCCAGAGGTTTCTGGTCGGAGGCATGGAAGCGATTTCGTGGTCGCAAGCTGTCGATGGCGGCGCTTGGCTTTGTGCTCTTCCTGGTGGTTGTGGCTACGTTCGCACCCGCGATTGCAGGCACGAAGCCAGTGGTCTGTCGCTACAAGGGCACGATTTACTTTCCATGCCTCGGCTACTTTGATCGAACCCTCGAGCCGGTGATCTTTTCCAAGGATCGTTTTCGCGGCACGTATCCGGCCAACCTCGCCGAGAAGGATCCAGAGAGTTGGGCGATCTGGCCGCTCGTCTTCCAGGATCCGTATCGTGCGGTTCGGGAGAATGAGTGGCCCGGCCTGCCAGCGAACCCGGCGCGAGATCAAGGCAAGCCAAACGAACGGAATCTGTTCGGCACGGATCAATACGGCGTGGATGTGTTTGCCAAGATGGTTCATGGCACGACAGTGGCCCTGCTCGTGGGTTTTGTGTCGATGGGGCTGGCGGGCACGATCGGGATCACGGTCGGCGCCACCGCGGGCTACTTTGGTGGCTGGGTCGACATGATCGCGAGTCGGCTGATCGAGGTGGTGATGTGTATCCCCACGCTCGTGCTGATCCTGGCGCTGGTGGCCATTGTCGAACAGCCTTCGATTTGGAAGACGATGGCGATTATTGGGCTGACAGGATGGACGGGGATCGCCAGGCTTTCCCGGGCTGAGTTTCTCCGCTTGCGTTCGAGTGAGTTTGTCATGGCGGCTCGGGCGTCTGGAGCCGGACCGGTGCGGATCATGCTCAAGCACATCCTCCCCAACGCCCTTGCGCCCGTGCTCGTGCCGATCACCTTTGGCATTGCTTCCTCGATCCTGATTGAGACATCGCTCTCCTTTCTGGGATTCGGCCCCCCGCCGCCGTCGGTGAGTTGGGGCAGCCTGCTCAACGACGCCCGGAGTAACTTGCAGATGTGGTGGCTCGTCGTCTTTCCGGGGGCTGCCATCTTTCTGACGGTGCTCTCGTACAATCTCGTCGGAGAGGGGCTGCAGGAGGCTACCGATCCGAGGCTCCGCGAGGCCCGCAAGTAAGCTGTGTGCCCGCCACGCAAAGCACCAACACCTATGCCCACTTCCACCGACAACGCGACGCCCCTGCTTGCCATCGACGGCCTGGTGACGGCTTTCCACACTCAGGCTGGTCGTGTGCCTGCAGTCGATGGGGTATCGCTTTCGATCCAGCGTGGTCGCACGCTTGGATTGGTTGGAGAGAGCGGATGTGGCAAGAGTGTGACGGCCATGTCGATCCTGGGGCTCGTGGCGTCACCGGGCCGGATCGAGTCTGGATCGATCAGGCTGGCGACCGACGGGGAGCCGGTGGATCTCGTCGGCATGCCTGAGCGTCGACTGCGACAGATTCGTGGCGGCAAGGTCGGCATGATCTTTCAAGAGCCGATGACGAGCCTCAATCCCGTGTTCACGATCGGCGATCAGGTAGCGGAGGCCGTCAAACTGCATCGCAAGGTTTCGCGGGCCGAGGCGCGGGCTCGAGCCCTTGAGATGCTCAAACTCGTGCGGATCGGTGATCCCGAGCAAAGGATCGATGAGTATCCGCATCAGCTCTCTGGTGGGATGCGGCAGCGGGTCATGATCGCGATGGCCTTGGCGTGTGAGCCCGCGCTGGTGATCGCAGATGAGCCCACGACCGCGCTCGATGTGACCATCCAGGCGCAGATTTTGGAGCTGCTCTCCGACCTCAGGCAGCGGTTGGGCACCGCCATCCTGTTGATCACGCACGATCTGGGCGTGGTCGCGGAGACGTGCGACGACGTGGCGGTGATGTATGCCGGGAAGATTGTGGAGCAGGCATCGGCAGAAGAACTGTTCGCCAACCCGATGCACCCCTACACGATCGGGCTGCTGGCAGCCCGCCCGGAGTCGGCACGAGGGGGCGCGGGCAGTCGGCTCACGACCATCCCCGGAGCCGTGCCACCACCGCAGCATTTTCCTGCGGGGTGCCGCTTTCATCCTCGCTGTGCTTTTCTGAAGCAGCCCCACTGTTCTTCGGAAATGCCGGAGCTGCGAGAAATCAAGCCGGGGCACTTTGTGCGCTGCCACGAGGCTGGGCAGCTTGAGGCATGCCATTGACCGACCGCTGACCTTCCGAGATCGCCATGGGTGAGCCCGTTCTGACCGTTGATCGCCTGCAAACACACTTCCCCATCCGGCGAGGTGTGCTGCGTCGGACCGTGGGGGCGGTGCAGGCGGTGGATGGTGTGAGTTTTTCCATCGAGAAGGGGGAGACTCTCGGCCTCGTGGGCGAGAGTGGTTGTGGCAAGACCACGGTGGGGAGGAGCTTGCTGCGGCTCGTGGAGCCGACCGGTGGCGAGGTGACGCTCGGCGGCGTGGATGTGCGGCGGGTTTCGGGAGGGCGACTGCGGACGCTGCGGCGGCGAATGCAGGTGGTGTTCCAGGATCCGTACGGTTCGCTCAACCCTCGCATGACCGTCCGCGGCATTCTTGAAGAAGGCCTAATCGTGCACCGCATGGGGTCGGCGGCGGAGCGGGTGGAGCGGATGCAGCGAGCCCTCGAGCGAACGGGCATGCCCGCGGATGCGCTGCGGCGCTATCCACACGAGTTTTCTGGGGGGCAGCGTCAACGAATTGCCATCGCGCGGGCCTTGGTCTTGGAGCCAGAGTTTCTCGTACTCGACGAACCGGTCTCGGCGCTCGACGTGTCTATTCAGGCCCAGGTGGTAAACCTGCTTGTCGATCTCCGACGCGATCTCGGGCTGACGTTCCTCTTCATCTCGCACGACCTGTCGGTGGTGGAGTATCTCTCGGATCGGGTTGCGGTGATGTATCTGGGCAGGTTTGTGGAGACCGCGACCGCTGCCAAGCTCTACCGCGAGCCGTTGCATCCGTACACGCAGGCCCTCTTCTCGGCGGTGCCGTCGGTGGATCCTGAGCGGCGACGAAGCCGGATCATTCTGCCTGGCGACGTGCCGAGCCCCTCCAAACCACCCGCAGGGTGCCGCTTCCATCCCCGCTGTCCCCTGGCGGAATCGGTCTGCCGCACCGTCGATCCTCCCGAGGTGGTGGTCGAGGAGCATCGTGTGCATTGCCATGTGGCTGCTCGAGAGCTGGAGCGGTCCGGAGGGGACACCGCCGCCGCCTCACGGCTCATTGCCAGCATGATTGCCGAGCAGAACCCCTCCCTGCGAGCGGTCTCCGCAGCCAGCGTGTAGACTGTATGGAGGTGGTGTCGATAGACCGTTTATCGAACTGTGTTGGCTGGGAAGGTGTCGGGAGGATCTATCATGCGTGAACCCGCAGCCTTACGAAGCATGGTGGTGCTGGCCGCAGTGCTGGAATGCAGCCTTGTCGCCAGTGTGCTGCAGGCGGAGCCGATCGGCAGTGGTGGGTCGCGAGCTCCCATGGAGCTGACCACCCGCGGCATGCTGCTGCAGCGTTGGGACCGCAACCGCGATGGCAAGATCGACCTCGGTGAAGCGGAGATGGCCCGCGTGCAGATGCGGCGGGAGCGGATGGAGCGAGCCGAGCAGTCGCGCGTCGACCCCATTACCGGACGCAGGGGAGACGACCTCTTTTCCAGCGATGATGAGGATGGTGGCGACTTTTTTCGTCGCCGCAGCGAGCCCAAGCCAGGAACGACGAACCCGGCTGCTCAGGCAGCGGTGAGTCCACCCCCGCTGCCTCAAGCAGCGGCTGGCAAGTCTGCCGATGCCACCTCTCCCACGCCAACGCTGTTTGGCCCACCGACAGGGCTGCCGGGGACTGGAGGCCGCAGTACGGAGGCTGCACCGCTTTCTTCTGCCGCGCGCGTGCTTCCCCAGCAAACAGGCCGTTCGGTCGCAACCGGCAGCAACACGCCGACCACGCTTGGTGGCTCTCGCCCCTTCGAGCGTCCGACGTCCCCCTACGGCCCGGCCGTCACAGGCGGCATACGAGCCGGGGCGCCCGCAGTCCGTCCGGGGTACGGCACGTCGGGGACGACGAGCGATCTCAACGCCGGGCGATTGCTCGGTGGCATTCCGCAGACTGGTGGTCGGTCGTCGCAGGGTGGCAGTCAGCCTGGCGCATCCCCTTCCAGCGGCTCGTTGTACCGCGGCGGCAGTTCGCCTCGCCCAGGCTCCTCCCCGCCGGACTTTTAAACTCCGTGAGCGACGTCGCAAACGGTCCCTCGGCCAACTGGCTCGATCAGGTTGCGCTCCAAGGGGGCAGCCCTCCGCTGTTGATCGTGGCCGACAACCGTTCCATCTCCGTGCTCGCGCAAGCGTGGCACGAGCAGTTCTCGTCGGCTGGCTGGGCCTACCGCGTGCGTTTGGGCGAGGTGCCGGAGCCATGGTGGGGGCGGGAAGCTGCAGCCATCGCGGCTGAGGCTGCTGGCTTTCAGGCCCGGGTCATTCTCGCGGTGGGCAGCGACCCATTGCTTGCGGTCGCCAGGAAGGCTGCGGAGCAGGCGGGCTTGCCTCTGGTGCACGTGTCCACCACCTGACCCATGGCAGCCCGGCCATTTTTCAGGTCCTAGTTCAGATCGGCCACCGTCATGGCCGATACGACCGAAGGAAGCGTTGGAACCCGCGAATGCGGCACTGGCCCATCATGTGCGCCAGGGGAACGGCTTTCGTAGGTCTGAGCCTGAGATCGTGACTCGTGGAAGGGGTGAGAAAAAAGCCTATGTCCTACTCGTCTATTCGGAAGATGTTCGTGGCAGTTGTGGTCGTCAGCCAGGCTGCCATGCTTTCACAGACAGCCGAGGCGATCGGCCCCTTCTTCAAGAAAAGCCCTCCTCCGAAGAGCCAGGTGGTGATGCGGCCAAATGCACCCGCCCTGCCGAACCGGCCGCCGCTTGTGCCTGGAACGGGCACGCTCGCCAAGGGCATCAGCGACGACTTTGAGGATGAGAAGTGGAACTGGTTCTACAACCACCCGAAGAGTTCCGAGGAGCAGGACGAGCGGATGCGCAGCCCGCTGGGGCGGAGTGCGAATCGGGTCTGGTTTGAAGGGCCGAAACGTGGCACCCCCGATACCGTCCAGCGGATCGCGTTGCCGGCCCCGGGCTTGGAAGGGAGCGAGCACGGCCTGCTGATCGCCACACGTCACGCCGGCGTGCCTGGCTACGCGTCGGGCAAGATGATGCAGGATGACCTCATTTTCGACATGAAGCGGATGCTCCGCGGCGGTGGCATGAATGTCGCCGACAGCCCGTCGGTGGTTGTGCGTGTGTACATGCCTCCCTTTGATCAGTGGGAAAACCGCAGCGGTCCATCGTTCGGCTTCCGTACGGGGTGCTACACACACACCATCATCACCGGTGAAGACCATCCCAATCGCGGCGAGTACGGCCTGGAAGAGTACTGGCCTGGCATGTTCATCTGCTTTGAGAACGGCGATGAGCAGCGGCATGCCGAAGATGGGGCCTACATCCGCGTCCGCAGTGGTCGCAGCGGTGGCGAGATCATGGGCCCGAAGATCACCGAACTCGGGTGGTGGACCTTGGGGATCGCCTTCACGCCGGACGGAGTGGTGCACTACTTCGCCAGTCCAGGAGTGGATGACTTGACCGAAGCAGACCACATCACGTCACAGTATCCCTACGGATACCGCACGGAGACGTTCAAGACGTTCTTCTTCAACGTCTGCACCCAAGACGACGGCAAGACCTGGAGCACGCCCTGGGTCATCGACGATCCGAAGGTGTACTTCGTGCCGCGGACGCAAATGGCTCGCCAAATCGAGTCAGACCGCCGTTAAAGAGCGGGCAGTTAGCGAGCGGTGCGAACCATGTCGCCGGTTGGTGGAAGGAGCTCGGCAATGGTTGAGCCTTCCATCTCCGTGCGGAGGTCATCGGGGCCAAGTCGCGTGATGGTTAAGTTGCCACTCACGATCTGGCCATCGGCGGTCGTGCCATCGAGCATCACGTCGAAGTGGTCGTCGTCGAGGGTCCAAGAACCCTCGGCAAAGCCGCCATCGGACGTGAACGACCAAGAGCGGATGCCCTGACGAACGGGGTCCCAGCCGATGATCTCGGTGATCTCGCGGTCACCTGCATCGCCCTGCATGGTGTGGCTTCGCACCAGGAAGCCGCCCCCAGCGGTCCAGAAGGCATGGGTTGCGACGTCCTGTCCGCCCGAAACCGATTCCCACCGCCCAGAGAAATCACCGATCATGCGGATCGCGTAGCTCCGCGATGTTTCAGGGAGTTCGGTGGCCGCCTCGCGAACGCTCTCAAGCATCCAGCGGCCCTCTTTCTTCATCACGATCGCGGTGAATCGACTGGCGGTGGCGTCGCCGGTGGAAAACGACAGCTGCGAGATGCCGTCGACCACGGCCACATCGCTACCGAGTGGACGAATCTCGTGCACATCGAGGTCGATCTCGGCAGCGGCATCCTCGGCAAAGAGAACCTGAAACACCTGCTCCACCTGATCGCGACCACGGGTTTCCTCACCCGAGTCGAGACTGCGATTGTCGGCTGATTCACTCCAGCAGGCAGCGACGGCCGCGGCGTCGCGGTTGCGGAACGCCCGCAGGTATTCCAGCAGCATGCCACGCACTTCCGCAGCGACGAGTTCCCCTTCGAGGTCGCTTGTTGAGCCGAGTGATGGGGTGTCGTTGTCAGACACGGTCAGCGGTTGTGGCGCTGGCTTGGCGATCGGTGCTGCTGAGTGGACGGTCAGCCTTGATGGCGGGGCCGCAGGAAACTCGAGAAACTCAAGGTCGAGGTCGCTCGCAGCGGTGGTCGCGGCGCGATCGCGGCGGAGGTCGGGCGTCGACGCAGGGCGCGAGGCCGATTGACGGGCTTGAGAAAAGTCACGCAGCCCAGGGATCACCACAGGGATCGGACCTGGTGCGGGAGCAGCGTCGTTCGCAAGCAGGCCGTGGGTGGGCACCAGAACGACGGCCAGCCCCATCCATACCAAACAAGATTGCAGCCGTGAAAGGTTGCTGCCTCGATGCTCCGTCGTCATGACTCATGCCCTCCTTGAAATCAACCCCGCGACTTCAGCCCGAAACGCAGTCAAAGGCTAACTGAAACCGGCTCTTTTCTACCAGCCCGTCGGTCGCAACCGACCCCCCGAGGCGGGGCAGACGCCGAGCCTCGGAGGGTGGTCGCAGCGACGATCCATCGCTCTCGGAAACCCCGAGTGCGTTGGACTAGTGGTTGTTGACCGTGACACCCGGAAAATCGTCGGTGCGGAAGGGGGTCAAGGGAAGTCCGGCCCCGTCAAACATGTTGCACACCGGGTTGTCGGCCCAGGCATAGCGAACCGCAACCGGGTCGCTCACTCCTTCCGCCGACACCTCGATGCGGCCGTCTTCCCGAATGGTCGCATTCGCATGCACAAACGCCTTGTCGGCGCCAGCAATGGTGAAGCCGACGGGCCGAGGCACATCAAACGGCCGCCAGCCTCCATCCACATGCTCAAAGGAAAGCACAATCTTGGACCCGTCTTTCTCCATGGACGCATAGCGGGGGCTGTGGCAGGGGATGCCGGCCACGGCGTAGGTCTCCGCCAATGCCCAACGTGCCAACCGCTTGGCGACGTCTTGCTTGTTCTTGGGGTGAATGTCTTTGCCTTCACCGATGTCGATGATCACCGCTTCCCCGGTTGCCGGGAGTGCATCCATGGTCATGGTCTGTGCTTCGCGAAGTTCTGCCCAGTCGCTCTCGGCCGGTTCGGCCTTCTCGTCACGGAAGTCCGCCAGTTGAACCCAGTAGAACGGGAAGTCGCCCAGGCCCCACTCTTCCCGCCACGTCTTGATCATGTAGGGAAACAGGTCGCGGTATTGGTAGGCACGGCCAGCGTTGCTCTCCCCCTGGTACCAGATCGCCCCGCGGATGCCGTAGCCAATCGATGGCTTGAGCACACCGTTGTAGATGTTGGCAGGGCGGTGGTTGCCGTTCATCAGTCCCTTGTCGTCGGCCTTCTCCTTCTCGGTCTGCTCCCAGCGGGCAAGCAGTTTCTCGAAGCGGCTATCTTCAGCCAGCTTTTCCCGATTGACCCAGGCTTCGGCAGCGCTGCCGCCCCAGGCATTGTTGATCAGGCCCACGGGAACGCCGAGCGTCTGGTGCAGTTGGCGGCCAAAGAGGTAGCCGACCGCGGAGAAGTTGCCGACCGTCTCTGGTGAGCACTGCTTCCACGAACCGTTGAAGTTCCACTGGGGCTCCTGCGTGCCCACCTGTGGCACGGAGATCAGGCGAATCTCGGGGTAGCTCGCGGAGGCCCGCTCGAGGTCAGCGTCGTTGGAGGCGTTCACGCTCCACTGCATGTTTGACTGTCCGGCACACACCCAGACCTCACCGATCAGCACATCGTTGAAAGTGATGGTGTTGTTGCCCTTGATCGTGAGCGAGTGCGGGCCGCCGTATTCCTGCACGGCGTCGAGCATCACTTCCCACGAGCCGTCGGCAGCGGCCGTGGTGGAGTGCGTTTGGTTGGCCAGGGTGACCGTCACCTTCTCTCCCGCATCAGCCTTCCCCCACACCCGGTTGCGAATCCCCTGCTGCAGCACCATGTGGTCGCCAAACATGTTGTTGAGGGCGACGTCAGCCGAGGCAGGCGGGCATACCGCACCGCTGAGCGAGAGCAGCAGTGCCAAAGCCATAACGGCGGTCAGCCGCAAGCGCAGGCGGCGAAGATCAAAAGACATGCAGGGCTCCTTGCATCGAAGAACAGATGGCATCGAAGAACGAACAACAAAGCTGCGGGGTGAGGGCAGGCGCGAAAGAGCACTCCCCCCAAGCACTGGCGGATGATACCGCCGCGACGAGCCGCGTGGAATCACCGGCGGCCTGTCCCTTGAATGCCGGAATAATCCATCTATTTTATCTAAATTGACGCAGTGTGCTGGTGATTCCGAGGTCGGCTTTGATGCTCGGTGACACGCTGCTGGCGAGATCCAACGTCGCATTTTCTCCCCTCGTTCATGTCTTCGATCATTTCTTGGAGGTTCCGGTGGTTCGAAAAACGCTTCTGAGCATCGTGCCGATGCTCACCCTGGTCTTCTCGTGTGCTGTCGCCAATGCCGACTGCGGAAAGTGCGGCACCTCCGAGTGCGGCACGCACACGGTCTACAAGCCGCAGTACGTCACGGAGATGAAGGACGTCACCTGCACCGAATACACCCAGGAGACGCGGGAGCGGACCTGCACGGTGATGACGCGGGTGCCAAAGTTCGAGGAGAAGACCCGCACCGTCACCGTGTGCGTGCCTCAGGCAAGGGTTCGCACGATCGAGTACACCGTGCTCAAGCCGGTCTACGAGACCAAGACAGTCGAGTACACGGCGATGGTGCCCTACACCGAAGAGGTTGAGCAGACCTACACAGTGTGCGTGCCAGTCACGGAAGAGAAGACGTGCACCTACACCGCGATGGTGCCCTACACGGAAGAGGTGCAGCAGACACGAACCGTGATGAAGCGCGTTCCTGAAACGTCGACCCGGACTGTCCAGGTTCGCGGCGGCCACTGGGAGACTCGCATGGTGGAAGTACCCTGCAGGCCACGTCGCGGCTGCGGCGGTTGCGGTTCATGTGGCGACTGCGGTGCCACGCGGACCGTGTGCAAGAGAGTGTGGGTGCCAACCTGTGAGACCAAGGAAGTGGCCTGCACGACGTACAAGTGCGTCACAGAAGAAGTGCCCTACACCTGCACGGTCATCAAGTGTCGCCCCGAGGAGCGTACGCGGACCTACTGCGTGACGAAACTGGTCCACGAGACCAAGACGCGGATGGTGAAGGTGCAGAAGTGCAAGCCTGAAACCCGCACCCGCGAGTGCATGGTGGCCACGTGCGTGGCGGAAAAGGTGGTGAAGGAGTGCCCGTACACCGCCATGGTGCCGCAGCAGAAGGTGGAGACTTACAAGGTCTGCACCTACGAGTGTGTGCCCGAAGAGAAGACGGAAACCTACACCGTGTGTGTGCCGCACCAGGTCACGAAGCAGGTGCCCGTGAAGGTCTGCAAGATGGTGGCCGTTGAGGTGCCCTGCGAGAGCTGCTGCAACAGCTGCGAAGCGACCTGCAAGAAGGGCTGTGGCCGTCGTCGCTAACTGACGGCCGCAAAGTTGCGGCTCAAGAGATGACAACGAGAAGGGTCGGGCGAGTGATCGCTCGGCCCTTCTTTCTGCGCGGTGTGTCACGCGGTTTCAGGCGATGCCGCGTCCGCTCGATCGGTACGACCGGTGTGGGTGGCCTCCTTGGCAACGCAGACAAGAAAGTCAACCTGAGCCGCCGATATTTCCTTCGTCGCCAAGTCGACCCAATCTCGTTGGCTTTCCTCGCCGGCTGTTTTTTACAGCGGCGATCGGGAGCCTGATTCACGAAACGCGCACTCAAACAAGGAGGTTTTCATGCTCGTTCTCTCTCGAAAGCAGGGCCAGCAGATTGTCGTGGGCTCGTCGGTCGTGGTGACCATCGTTCGCGTTAGCGGTGACAAGGTTCGGATCGGGATCGAGGCTCCTGATGAAATGCGGGTGCTCCGCGGTGAGTTGCAGCCTCACGACAACCTTGGCAGCGTGGCGCTGACGGCGGGGATGGCAGGGGAGTAGGGAGGCAGAATCGGCATCCACTCGGTTGGGACGGGCTGCTAGGATCTGCCCCCCTCAGGTCCCTGCCCACCGACTTGAAACGCGATGCTTTTCCACTCCAGTCTTGCTCGCGGTGCCAAGGCTTCGCCGTCCGTGCGGATGGCGGCCTGGCCCGCGAGCAAGGGACCAAATGAGCCCACCACTGTGGAAGAGCAGTGGGCTGGCTACGACGCCCTCATGCTGGCCTTCAGTCTTCTCGCCATCGGCATGCTGGTGGTGGGCGTGGCTGTCGAACTCGGCCCTTCAAGCCGCTCGATCCTGGCCTATGCCGATACGGCCGTGTGCCTCGTGTTTCTGGCTGACTTCGTTGTGAGCTTGAGCCGGGCGGAGAACCGCTGGCGATACATGCTCAACTGGGGATGGCTCGACCTCATTTCAGCGATTCCAGTGATCGACTTAGCGCGGTTGGGGCGGGCCCCAAAAATCGTGCGGATCCTCCGCGTGATCCGTGGCGTGAAGGCCACGCGGATGATTGCCGCCATGCTCTTTCAGAAGCGGGCATTCAACGCCGTGATGGCTGGAGCTTTCGTGGCGATCCTGGCCATCTTTGCCAGTTCGTTTGCGATTCTTGCGTTCGAAGAAGGAGCCGGTGGCTCGATCAAGACGGCCGACGACGCGGTGTGGTGGGCGGTCTGTACGGTGACCACCGTCGGCTATGGCGACTTCTACCCCGTCACCTGGGAAGGGCGGCTGGTAGCTTTCTTCCTGATGATCACCGGAGCTGCCACGTTTGGTGCCTTGGCTGGCTTGCTGGCGAGTTGGTTCATGGGGACCGAGGACGCTGCCGACAAAGCAGAGCTGCGGCAGGTTCGTGAAGAGTTGGCCGCCGTGCGGCTCCTCCTAGAAGATCGGTTGAAGCTAGAAGATCGGTTGAAGCCTGGGGTGCACGTCAGGGGCCAGCCTGACCTCGCAGGATCAGGGCCCGCCGCGTCCGCGGAGCGGGCTCACAGCAGGGCGGCGTGACCCGTTTGGCTACAACGATGGACCGTGCCTCGCGATCGATGCCCACGAGGCTCCCCGGAGTAGCGGGGTCGGCCGCAATGCCTTGGCCAGGAAACGGGCAGCTCAACGTCTCCACCAACTCCAGGGCGGTGGCCTCTGGTGCGTCGGGAATCCGCAGGCGATAGAGCACCGGGTAGTGGTGATGGCTTGCCAGGATCGTGTCGCCGTCCCACACCCCGCCCGATGCGCTCATCCCATCGAAATCTGCGATCACCTCCGCCGGGAAAAACAGACGCCGTGTCTCGCTGGTGAAGGTGTCGTCGGCATACTCGATCAGCACGCTCTGGGCGTTGTCATCACCGTACCAGGCGAAGCAGCACCACCATCGGTCGTTGTGACGCACGCACCACACCAGGCTCCCCGGAGGCTCGGGGAACACATGGTGCACGGCGAGCGTGTTGGTGGCGGGGTCGAAGACGCGGATGTCAGACTCATGCGGCGTTGCTGGGTAGTTGGAGTGCGCGGCGTAGATCTTTCCGTTGTGCAGAAACCCGCTGTTGAGGTGTTCGGTGCCGTCGGCTGAGGCCGTTGCCAGAAGTTCGCCGGTCTGCCGATCGTAGGTGGCCACTGTCGTGTTTGAGATGGCGTAGAGATGGGCCTCGTCAGCTGCGGCGGCCTGCGTGGCGTGTGGCGAAGGCAGCCGCGATGTTTCGCTGTAGCCGGGCACCGTCTGCAGCTGCGATGTGGCTGCGGCCACCTGGCTTCCCTCTGCACCCGCGGCGAGCGGTGGCACCAGGGGGAGCGAGCAGAGGAGCAGGGCAAGCAGGCCGCGGATGGGGAGGGGGCAGCGCATGGCGAAATCCATTCTTTCGGTGAAAGGGCATCGAGTAGGATTTTAGTTCAATCAAAGGCCCCGCGCAGCCCGGGCGACGTGGACAGAGTTTTTCAGAGGGGGGAGTTGGGATGAAGCGAGCAGTCTTCGGCGTGGCCCACGTGGTGGCGTTGGTGCTTGGGCTTGCCGCGAGCATGCATGCAGCCGAGCCGCTGCGGTATCTGCTTACCGACACCGAGAGCGGTACCTGGCTCGAAAACTTCGAAGTGGCGGCAGCCGATCTGGCTGGCGAGGCTGCTGCGGATGACGCCGCCGGCTGGAGCGTGCGGAAGACGACCCTCCGCGGTGGCGTGCAGGATGGCGTCGATCTGATCACGCTCGACAACGGCCGGCTCACGATCCGCGTGATACCCACGCGTGGCATGAGCATTCTCGATGTGCGTCAGGGAGACTTCCGGCTCGGTTGGGAGTCACCTGTCAAGGAACTGGTGAACCCTGCCTTCATGAACCTCGAGAGCCGCGGCGGCTTGGGGTGGCTGCAGGGTTTCAACGAGTGGCTGGTGCGGTGTGGGCTTGAGTTTGCTGGGCATCCCGGCACCGATGAGGTGGTCGACAACACTGGTGCCACATCGAGCGTGCCCCTCACCTTGCATGGCCGTATCGGCAACATTCCTGCGTCGCGAGTGGAACTGTTGATCGATCAGGAGCCGCCCTACCGCTTGCGGCTGCGTGGCGTGGTGCATGAGCGATGGTTCATGGGTGCGAAGCTGGAACTGGTCACCGAGATCTCCACCGAGCCCGGCTCGGATCGGCTGCTGCTTGAGGATGCTGTGACCAACCGGGGTGCCACGTCGCAGGAGTTTCAGCTGATCTACCACGCCAACTACGGCCAGCCCTTGCTTGGGGAAAACGCCACCGTGGTGACGGCCGCCAAACGCATTGCCCCGATGAACGAGCATGCAGCCCAGGCGATCGGCCGCTACGACACCTACGGCAAGCCCGAAGCCGGCTTTGTGGAGGAGGTATTTCTTGTCTGGCCGTATGCCGATCAGGAAGGGCGTGCCAGCGTGATGCTCAAAGACGCGGGGTCGGAGCGGGCAGCGACGATCCGGTGGTCGACAGAGCAACTTCCCTACCTCACCATCTGGAAGAACACGGCCGCCGTGGAGGATGGCTACGTGACGGGTCTTGAGCCTGCCACGGGCTTCCCGTTTAACCGCAGCGTGGAACGGGCCGCGGGTCGCGTGCCGAAACTCGAAGCGGGGCAGACGCAGCGGTTCGCGGTGGAGTTTGGGTTGCACCAAGGGCGCGACGCGGTGGCCAGGGAAGCCGCCGCGATCAAGGCCATCCAGAACGGCCGGCCGACACAGGTCGATGACGAGCCGCTGGCTCCGTAGTCGCTCAATACGTGGGCATGTTGCCGCCACCACACACGCTCTCACACGCCGACAAAACTCATAGACAAAGGAACGAGACGATGAAGACAACAGGCTGGGCTGCTGTGGCGATCATGGTGGCATGCGTGCTGGGCTGCGGCGGTGGCGAGGAGAAGCAGGCTGCCACGTCGAAGGGCACGATCGGCGTGTCGGTGTTGACGATGACCAACCCGTTCTTCAAGGAGATCGCCGACACGATCACTGCCGAAGCGGCCACGCACGGCTACGCCACGACGATCACGAGTGGTGAGTTTGACGTGGCCAAGCAGCAGAATCAGGTGAAGGACTTCATTGTCGCTGGTTGCTCGGCGATCGTGCTGTGCCCCTGCGACTCGCGGTCGATTGGGCCGGCGATTGCCGAGGCGAATGCGGCCGGGATTCCGGTGTTCACTGCCGACATCGCCTGCTTGGCAGATGGCGTCGACGTCGTGTCGCACATCGCCAGCGACAACCTTGGCGGTGGTCGAGAGGCAGCCAAGGCGATGATCGAGGCGCTTGGTGAGTCTGGAGGCGAGGTGGTGGTACTCGACTTCAAGCAGGCCGAGTCCTGCATCCTACGGGTGCAGGGTTTTAAGGAAGTGATCGAAACGCACAACGCGGAGCATCCCGATGCGGCGATCTCGATCGTGTCGGAACTGCCTGGCGATGGAAAGAAAGATCAGGGCTTCAAGTGCACCGAAGACGCCCTCCAGGCTCATCCCAACCTGGCTGGCATCTTTGCGATCAATGACCCCTCGGCGCTCGGAGCCCGTGCAGCACTGGAGAAGGCGGGCAAGGCGGACGATGTGGTGATCGTGGGCTTTGACGGTCAAATCGACGGCAAGCAGGCGATCCTCGAAGGCAAGATCTATGCCGACCCGATCCAGTTTCCGGACCGCATCGCTGTGATGACCGTCGACTCCATCATGCGGTACTTCGCGGGCGATGAAGTAGCCACGCAGCAACTGATTCCCTGCGAGCTCTACCGGCAGGCCGATGCCGAAGCGGATGAGGCTCTCAAGTAGTTCACGGCACGGACTCGATGGCGACAGCACCAGCACCGCCGCTGCTCGAGATGCGGGGGATCTCGAAGCAGTATCCGGGCGTGAAGGCGCTCGATGGGGTGAATCTCGCGGTTGAGCGGGGCGAGGTGCTTGCGCTGATGGGGGAAAACGGCGCCGGCAAGAGCACGCTGATGAAGGTGCTCGGGGGCGCGGTGAGGGCCGACGCCGGTGAGATTTGGATTGACGGGGAGCGCCAATCGATGGCCTCCCCGCTGGCGGCCCGCGCGGCAGGCGTGGCCGTGATCTACCAGGAGTTCAATCTCGTGCCCGCACTTTCGCCGCGGGAAAACATTTTTCTTGGGCTGGAGCAGACCTCGGCAGGCTTTGTGCGGTTGGCCGAGGAGCGGCGAAAGGCAGAGCAGCTCCTCGCTCGCACCGGCGTCGCCGTGCCACTCGATGTGCCCTGTGGGCGGCTGACGGTTGCTCAGCAGCAAGCCGTTGAGATCGCGAAGGCCTTGGCGGTTGAGGCGAGGATCATCGTGATGGATGAGCCAACGGCCACGCTCACGCCCCAGGAGGTGCAGAAACTCTTTGCGGTAATCGCCGACCTGACCCGCCAAGGGATTGCCGTGATTTACGTGAGCCACCGGCTGGAAGAGATCGAGGCGATCGCCGATCGGGTGCAGGTGCTTCGGGATGGGAAAACGGTCGCGTGTCGGGCAGCCGAGGCGTTGCCCAGGCGAGAGCTGATCGAGCTGATGGTGGGTCGGCCCCTGGAGGAGGAGTTTCCAAAGCGAACGCGTGCGGTGGGAAAGCCGCGGCTCGTGGTCCGCGGGCTGACCCGTGGCGAGAAGGTGAGGGATGTCTCCTTTGAGGTTCGCGGAGGCGAGATCGTGGCGCTCGCGGGGTTGGTGGGAGCTGGTCGCACCGAGACAGTCCGTCTGATCTTCGGAGCAGACCAGGCCGAGGCAGGTGTGATCGAACTGGATGGCCGGCCGCTTGCGATCCGCTCGCCAAGGGATGCGATTCGCGCGGGCA
>JBMTLP010000017.1:0-18874 GCA_049433245.1 Pirellulales bacterium | reverse complement strand
TCGAAAAGGAACTCACTGCAGCGCGGGAAAAAATTGACAAAGCCACCGCAGCCGTCGGCGAACCGGGGGAAGAGTTCACGCCCTTTGTCGGGGCACGCTGGACGCCAACGCGATTCACCCACTCTGGAAGTGATGATCCCTCGCTGCCATTCCCGACAACCAGCAGCGGTCGTCGCACAGCCCTTGCCCGCTGGATCACCGATTCAGCCAACCCTCTCACCTCACGCGTGGCTGCCAACCACATCTGGACTCGTCATCTCGGCCAACCGCTCGTCGCGACCGTGTTTGACTTCGGCCGCAACGGCGCTTCGCCGACGCACCCAGATCTTCTCGACTACCTCGCCTGCGAACTCGTCGACTCCGGCTGGAGCATGAAGCATCTCCACCGGCTGATCATGACCTCTGCTGCCTACAAGCGCGATTCGTCGATCGCGGGTGCTGGCCAAGCGCTCGCCACCGATCCCGACAATCGATTGCTCTGGCGGCATCCTTCGCAGCGACTCGATGCGCAGTCGATTCGCGACTGCGTGCTGGCCACGGCAGGATTGCTCGACACCTCCGCAGGTGGCCCGCCAGTTCCCGCAAGCGAGCAGCCCACCTCCCGCCGACGGAGTCTCTACTTCTGGCACTCCGACATTTCTCGCAGCCTCTTTCTGACCACGTTCGACGACGCTGGCGTCAAGGAGTGTTACCGACGGGAAGAGAGCATCGTGCCACAGCAGGCCTTGGCACTGGCCAACGACGCGCTCCTGCACGAAGCCGCAGCAGCGATCGCCGCCTCGATCCGCCAGACCGCGGGGGCGGAGAGCGACCACGAAGTCTTCCTCCCGATCGCTTTTCGACGCGTGCTGCTCCGCGAGCCAAAGCCAGACGAAATGACGGCCTGCGGTGAGGCCATCTCCGCTTGGCAGGCCCTCGAGCCTGAGATCTCTGCCAACACGCTTCAGCAGCGACTTGTTTGGGCACTCTTGAATCACACCGATTTCGTGACGCTTCGCTGAGAACCGCCGCCATGCTCCACTCGATAACCAACCGCGCCCCACGGCGAGCGTTTCTCGCTGACGGCCTTGGCCTTGCTGGTCTGGCGGCCGCGGTGATGCTGCACCGCGATGGTGTCGCGAGCGGCGAGGGCTGGACGGCACCATCGGGCCTGCCGCACTTTGCACCCAAAGCCAAGAGCGTGATCTGGCTGTTTATGAACGGGGGCGTCTCACATCTTGAGAGTTTCGACCCCAAGCCGATGGTCACGAAGTATGCCGGGAAGTCGATTGCGGAAACCCCCTTCGCCGAGGTGCAGAATCCGGAGAAGCTCGCGCTCGAGCGGGCACCGGTGCCTGATGCCAATGGGCTGCAGCGAAACGTGCTCTATCCGTTGCAGGTCGGTTTTCAGAAGCACGGGGCCAGCGGCATTGAGGTCAGTGACTGGTTTCCGCATACCGCCAAGAACGTCGACAAGCTCGCGGTCATTCGCTCGATGTGGACAACCGATAGCAACCACGGTGCGCAGACGCAGTTTCACACCGGTCGGCACATGCTCGATCCTGTGCAACCAACCCTCGGCGGCTGGGTGCACTACGGACTCGGCTCCCTCAACGACAACCTGCCGCAGTTCATCTCGATTGGCACCCGTGAATACTGGAACAGGAAAGATGGGCACTACCTCGGCCCGGCCCACGACGCAGTGCCACTGCGGATCGATCCGGCCAACCCACTCGACTTTGGCCGCCCTCAGGCCACGTACTCTGGCGACGCTCAGCGAATCGGCTTCGACCTCGTGAAGTCGCTCAATCAACTCACCGATGTGACGTACCCCGACGATCCCGCCACCGCAGCCCGCATCGCTTCCTACGAACTGGCCTACCGCATGCAGGAGAGCGTGCCGCAGGTCGTCGACTTTGCGAATGAGACGGAAGAGACCAAGAGGCTCTACGGCCTGGATCAGCCACACTGCAAGGAGTTTGCGTCGCAACTCTTGGCCGCCCGTAGGTTCGTGGAACGAGGCGTACGGTTCGTGCAGATTCAGCATGGCGGTGGTGGGGCAGGAGCTTGGGACGCGCATGGCGGCCTCAAAGCCAACCACGAGAAGAATGCGCTCGCCGTCGACCAGCCCATTGGTGGGCTGCTCACAGACCTGGATCGCCGTGGCCTGCTCGACGAGACGATCGTGGTCTTTGCGACGGAGTTTGGACGTACTCCGGGCACGCAAGGCTCCGATGGCCGCGACCACCATCCCTTCGCCTTTTCGGTATGGCTCGCCGGAGGTGGTATCCAAGGGGGCATCACTCACGGATCCACCGATGAACTCGGCTTCCATGCCGTTGAAAACCGCCACTATGTCACCGATGTGCATGCCACCATCCTCAAACTCCTGGGTCTCGATTCCCATCGTCTTGAGGTTCCAGGCCGCAAACGGCTCGCTATCGACCACGGCACTCCGATCGACGAGATTCTTGCCTGACTGCCCCCACCGATTTGCAAACCACGCGACCCCGTTTCCGATCCTTCATTTCATCCTGGACCTGACCATTCCTGAGCCGGCCGATCGTGCCGCTTCCACCTGGAGACTCCTATGACCACCCCCTCACGCTGGATCACTCGGGGACCAAGCCGCCGACAGTTTCTCGCTACCTCCGCTGCAGTGGCAGCGGCGACGGCGGTCCGTCCCGCTTCGCTGCAAGCCCAAGGTGCGAACGATCGCCTCCGCATCGCGGTGATCGGCACCGGAGGCCGGGGCTACGGCAACCTGCGGTCGGTTGCAGAAGGCAACGAGATCACGGTGGTCTGCGATGTGTATGAGCCCAATCTCCGCAAGGCGGCAGAGGAGCATCCCCGTGCCCGCGCGATCGCAGACTTGCGGAAGGTCTTCGACCATGCCAACGACTTCGATGCTGTGGTGGTCAGCACCTGTGAGCACACCCACGCCTACGCCACGCTGCCGGCCCTCAAACTTGGCAAGCACGTGTACTGCGAGAAACCGCTCTCCTACAACGTTGACGAAGCGAGGAAAGTGCGGCTCGCCGCCCGCGAGGCGAACGTGGTCACACAGATGGGCATCCAGATCCACTCGGGCAACAACTACCGTCGCGTGGTGGAGTTGATCCGCAGTGGAGCAATTGGCGCGGTCTCCGAGGCGCATGTCTGGGTGGGGCGAGCCTGGGGGCGGCAGTCTCCGGCAGATGCACAGGCCAATGGCGACATCGTCACAGCGCTCGAACGGCCCGACGGAGCGGAGCCCGTTCCCGAGGGGCTCGATTGGGACCTGTGGATCGGCCCTGCGCCGATGCGACCGTTTCACAGCGTCTACTTCCCGGGCCCGAAGTGGTATCGCTGGTGGGACTTTGGCAACGGCACGATGTCGGATCTTGGCAGCCATTGGAACGACCTGCCGTTTTGGGCACTCGATCTGGATGCACCCACATCGATCGAGGCATTTGGCCCACCTCCACATCCAGAAATCGCTCCAGCGTCGATGCGGGCGGTCTACGAGTACCCGGCTCGCACACTCCCCTCGGGTGCCGCGCGACCTGCCCTCACCCTCACCTGGCACCAGGGCACCGAGCGGCCCCCACAGGTGCTCGATGGCAGCGTGCCTGCATGGAACTCCGGTTGCCTGTTTGTGGGCAGCAAAGGCATGCTCTTGGCCGACTACGACAAGCATCTGCTGCTGCCGGAGCCAGACTTTGCCGGCTTTGTCGCCCCCGAGCCGTCGATTCCCTCCTCCCCTGGTCAACATGCTGAGTGGCTCGCTGCTTGCCGGGGTGACGGCGAAGCCACCTGTGGCTTCGAATACTCAGGCCTACTCACCGAAGCGAACCACCTCGGCAATGTGGCCTACCGTGTCGGCAAGAAGATTCGTTGGGACACCGAGGCGATGAACTGCCCTGGCACCCCCGAGGCCGAGCCATTCCTCACCCGCACGCCGCGAGCGGGCTGGAGCCTTTCGTGATCTTCCTGCACCTCTTGTGATCGGTGCCGCACGCTGCCCCGGGTTCCGTGGCACCCTACAGAGCGATGGCATCGAGTGAAGCGAGACCGATGAACACCACCCCCGAACACGACGCCAGAGTTGCCAGGCTCACCATCGCTGAGGTCTACCCTCACTACGTGGCGAAAATCGAACGGAAGGGCAGAACCGTCGATGAGCTCCACGAAGTCATCCAGTGGCTTACCGGCTTCACACCACACGCTCTCCAGCGGCAGATCGACAAGAATGCCACGTTTGCAGAGTTCTTTGATGCGGCCACCGTCAATCCATACGCCTCGTTGATCACCGGTTCGATCTGCGGCTACCGGATCGAAGAGATTCAAACACCGCTGACCCAGCGTGTTCGTTACCTCGACAAACTCGTGGACGAACTCGCCAAGGGGCGAAAGATGGAGCGGATTCTACGTACCCCCAAAACCTAGCCGGCACCAAACACCATTCGCTGCGGCCGAAGTCGGCGGCAACCGTGGTTCCCGGCAGCCAGTGGAGATCACCGATGCTCGTTCGCCGCCTCTGTCTCGCCTCGACCCTTCTGTTGCTGCTGGCAGGCCACGCGGTGGCTGAGGCCCGACGTACCGACGTGCTCGTGTACGGCTCCACCCCAGGGGGGGTGTGCGCGGCGATCGCCGCCGCCCGCGAAGGCGCCGCAGTGATTCTGCTCGAGCCAACAGCCCACGTCGGTGGCATGAGCACAGGGGGCCTGAGCCACTGTGACTCCAATCAGATGGTTCGCAGCACGATGCTCGGCCTCTTTGACGAATGGCACCACCGCATCGTTGCTGACTATACGAGCCGTGGCCTTCCCGCTCCCTACAACCCCTCGATCAAAGATCAGTCGACTTGGACGTTTGAGCCTCACGTCGCCATGCGAGTGACAAAGCAGATGCTCAGTGAAGCTGGCGTGACGGTGCTCACGGACCAACCGCTCGAGACCGTCGAAAAAAAAGGGCCCCGCATCACATCGATCACGACCACCCAGGAGGTCTTGGCTGCGCGGGTATATGTCGACGCCACGTATGAAGGCGACCTGATGGCCGCTGCAGGCGTTGACTGGACGATCGGGCGCGAAGGCCGCGCGGACTACGACGAATCACTGGCAGGCAAACAGTTTTCCAAGCAGCGGATGAAGATCAATGGTCTGAACGCTGCAGGCGAGCCACTCCCACTCGTGACCGCAGTCGATGCCGGCGAGGAGGAGGCGGGTGACGACCACATCATGACCTACAGTTTTAGGCTCTGCCTCACCGACAAGCCCGACAACCACGTGCCCATCCCTGCGCCCGCACACTACGATCCGGCTCGTTTTGAAGTAGTCCGCCGCGCACTCGAGGCAGGGGAGCGACGTGTGGGCTTCGACCTCTACCCGTTGCCCGGCACCAAGTTGGATGGCAACAACTCCATCGGTGGCCAGTTTTCGATTGGCCTGGTTGGTGGAAACGCCGGGTGGCATGCCGCGAACCCCGACGAAAGACAGCAGATCTGGGAAAGCCATAAGCAGTACACCCTCGAGTTCATCCACTTTCTGACCACAGACCCAGCGGTTCCGCGGGAAACACGCGCGCGGTTTGCCTCCCTTGGTTTCTGCCGCGATGAGTTTGCCGCGACAGACCACTTCCCGCCTGCGCTCTACGTCCGCGAGTCGAGGCGGATGCAGGGCCTCTACGTGATCAGTCAGAAAGACATTCTCGAATCGCCGGAAAAGCCCGACGCGATCGCCATCTCCTCCTTTCCGATCGACTCACACGACTGCCAGCGGATCGCCTTGCCCGACGGTGGTGTCGTGAACGAGGGAACGATTTTTCCAGTGCGAAAAACGAATCCCAAGCAGGGCTACGCCTACCATGTGCCCCTCCGCTCACTCCTCCCGAAGGAGGAGCAGTGCGATAACCTGCTCGTGCCGGTCGCGCTCTCCTGTACCCACGTCGGCATGTCCTCCTTGCGCATCGAAGGCGCTTGGATGACCATCGGCCAAAGCGCCGGCATCGCAGCCGCCCTGACCGCGGATGCCGACGTGCCCGCCCAACGCCTTGACTATCAACAACTTCGCGAGCGGCTGTTGGCGGCCAAGCAGGTCTTGGATCTCCCGCCTGATGTGCGACGCACGGTCGAGCGAAGCCTGCCCTACATCCAAGAGCGGGGGACATGGTGGATCGAGCAAAAGGACTGCGTGTCGTGTCATCGGGTCGATATGATGGCGTGGAGCCTGACCGCTGCCGAGCGCCACGGCTTCGCCGTCGGAGACGCGCTCGCGAGCTGCCGTGCCTGGGCTGTTGACTCCACGCTCAAAACAGACGAAGAGGGCGTGGTTGCGGGGCTGAGCAACAAGGAAGGCGTGGCCCATCTCCTGCTCGGTTGCGACGAAGCAGCGTTGCCCGCTGAAGTACGAAAGCAACTCACCTCACTGTTGCTGGCAGATCGTCAGCCGAGCGGTTGCTGGAAGGCAGGCGGGCAGTTGCCGATGCAGAAGCGTCCGGCAGAAGAAACCGATGCGGTCTCCTCAATGTGGCTTGCCCTGGCCCTTAGCCGGTATGCCACAGACGAGACCACAGCCCTTCCCGCCGAGATCCTGACCGCCACCGAAAACGCTGCTGCCGTGACAAGCACCGAGTGGCATGCGGTCCGGGTGCTCCTGGCCCTTGCGTGCCACGACGCCGACACCACCGCCCAGTCGATCTCCGCGCTGCAGTTCGCCCAAAACGCGGACGGCGGCTGGGGATGGCTGCTCGACGAAGAGAGCGACGCCCTCGGCACCGGCCTCGCCCTCTATGCCCTGCGGGCTGGTGGCGTGGGCAGCGACGAGCCGAGCCTCACCAATGCCGTCCGCTTCTTAACCGACTCCCAGCAGGCTGACGGTTCCTGGGCGGTGCGAGGCACCAAGGAAAAGAAGCGAAACAAGGTTGAGGAAACCGCCACCTACTGGGGCAGCACCTGGGCCGTGCTGGGCCTGCTGGCCACACTGCCCGACCCAGCCATCACAACACCGCCAGGCAGGAACAGCCCCCGCAAGGCAGCCGCAGATCGCGTGCCCAACCGTTAACCGGGCAACGCGACCGTCGTGCCCGTGCGGAAGGCTTCATCAGCCGCCAGCACGATCCTCAAACTCGAGATCGCGTCATCCATGTGGTCGGTGAGATCGCGATTGTTTTCGATCGCATCGAGAAAGAACTCTTGCTCCGCCCGGCAAAGCCCGTCGTGATCGGGCTCATCGGCACAGTCGAGAATCTCATCGGCCTTGGCGAACGAACCGTCCTCGGCAAGTTCTCCGTGATGCACCTTCAGGGCGGCAGCCCGCGAGTGGGCGTTGACGTCGTCGGTCGACACGTCCCCTTCCTTCACACCACTGATGCTGACAGAGCCCTTTGGCCCAATCACATCCTTGACGAAGTAAGCGGTCTCACTGACCATCGGGCCCCACCCGGCTTCGTACCAGCCCACCGATCCATCGGCGAACGTCACTTGCAGGTTGCCATAGTTGTACATCCCTGGCACCAGCTCATCAGAGAGCCTGGCGCCGATGGCCGAAACGCGGATCGGCTTGGACCGCGTCATCTGGCACATCACGTCGACGTAGTGCACACCGCAATCCACGATGGGTGACATCGAGTTCATCAACGACTTGTGTGTGCCCCACATATCGCCCGAAGACTGCTGATTGAGGTTCATCCGCATCACCAGCGGGGTGCCAAGGGTGCGAGCAACCTCGATGAATCGCTTCCAGGTCGGATGCACTCGCAGGATGTAACCAATCACCAGTTTCTTGCCTGCTGCTCTGGCCGCCGCTACGACCTTTTCCGCGTCTGCGATGGTGACGGCGATCGGCTTTTCGAGAAACACGTGGCAGCCGGCCTCAAAGGCCGCAAGGGCATAGTCGGCATGCGTGTCGGGATAGGTGTTGATCGACACCGCGTCGGGCTTCGTGGCTGCGAGCGCTTCCTTGTAATCGGAGAACTGCGGGTAGTCGGCCCCAACCGCTTCCAGCAGGTTTTTTCGCGAGGCCTCTCCTCGCGCCACAATCCCCACAATCTCGAAGCCCGGCATGGCGTGGTAGGCCTTGGCGTGCGAAATGCCCATGTGTCCACAGCCAACAACGAGAATCTTCACGGGGGCGTGCATGGTGGGGTTGAACTCCTACGAGATAGCCGAAACCGTAAGGCCCGGCAGCGATCCGAATATCGGGGAGGGCCTCTCACATCCGTAGCCCCCATCCCACTAAAGCCGCAGTCTAGTGGACAGACTGCCGCAACTGGAAACCATGGGGATCCCAGCCGAGAATACGGCTGCTTGCCGCTCGCCGGAGAAGTTCGGTGGGCCCCAAACTCCTCATCACCAATGCCTTCCTCGTTGCGAGGTCGATCATGTCGCGCCAGCTTGCCTTTGTCTGCCTCGTTGTCACGGCCGTTTCTGCCTGCGGCCTCTCCTCGCCCGCCCGCAGCGATGACTCGGACTCGGTGGAAATGAGCCTGCCTCTCTTCCGAGAGCCGACGCACGAGATCGCGTCATTCAACCAAGACACCAAAACGGCCACCCTCAAGCCGCGGCAACAGTCGATGTATTATTCCGCAGGAGAAGGCCTCGCCGTGGTGCTGCTCTCTTCATCGGGCAGAGGGCCGTTCGACACGCTCGTTCGCGTGAACGTTCAGGAGGTGCTCGATGGTGGCGAGATGATCGTGGCCTTTGGTGATGGGGCTGCAGCCGCAATGCGCCGCGGGCCTGCCGTGCTGATGCGGCCCTTCGCGGGTGAGATTCGTGCCGACAAGCGACTCACTCCGGCAACAACCAAGCAACTCCAAGCGTTGCCCGATGTGCTTTCAACAGACACCGCGAAGGCGGCGAGCGGCCTCCTCGGCGCCATGCAGGCCGCGCGGGCGGCGGCGCGACGCACGGCGTCGATGAACAACCTCAAACAAATCGCCTTGGCGTTCCACAACTACGCCGATGCGTTTCGTCACTTTCCACCAGCCGTTATCTATGGTCCCGACGGCAAGCCCTGGCACTCCTGGCGGGTTCTGCTGCTGCCGTTTCTCGAGCAGCAGGCGCTCTACGAGCAATACGACTTCTCTCAGCCTTGGGATTCGCCTGCCAACCGCAAGGTCAGTGAGACCGTGGTCAACGTCTATCGCGACCCGGCCGTCGAAGGCGACGGGGCCTTCACCAACTACGCGGCGATCGTGGGGGACAGTGCGATTTTTCCCCCAAACTTCGTGACGATGGAGTCGCCCGATGACTTCCCGGCCTGCCTCAGCCGCAACAAGATGTTTTTCACTCAGGTGACTGACGGCACGTCCAACACCATCATGTTTGCCACGCTTGATCCCACGCGGCGGATTCCCTGGGCCAAGCCGGAAGACATTGTTTTGGACGAAGCCTTTCCCGGCGTCGGCAAGCCAGCCGGCATCGGTGCACCACATCCTGGAGCCTCCCCCGCAGAAAACATCGGCCTGGTTGGCTTCACCGACGGCTCGGTCCGCACCGTCCGCGGTGACCTCGACCGCGACACGATCCTACCCTTCCTGACTCGTAACGGCGGGGAGGTTGTCCAAGGTGAGGCACTTGGAGGCAACCCGGCCGGCGGAAACCGACCAGGCGGAGCTCTGATCCGCATCTTCAAGTCCGAAGACGGCAGTTACGGCTTCTCGGTCGACTGAGCGGATCTAGAAAAAGTTCTTGCCAGCCCCACGTCCTTAGTCCTTTTTCCCGATCGCGTAGAGCGCGTCGCTCGAGCGGATGTAGAGCGTGTTGTCGACGGCGATCGGCGATGACGAGACCTGCTCGCCAAGGTCTACCGACTCGATGAGGTCAAACTCGCGGCCGGCCTTCACGATCGACACCCAACCGTCATTGGAGCCGAAGAAGAGTCGGCCATCGGCGAGCAGCGGGCTCGTGCGATGTTGGCCCGTGTGCGTCCGCTCGAGGTAAACCTCCTTGCCCGACTCGAGTTCCACGCACTGCAGCTTGCCGTCTTTCTGCAGCAGGTAGACCAATCCATCGGCAATCAACGGGATGCTCACGTCGGGTGTGGTGGGCAACACCCACCGCACCACCGACGACTTGCCGGTGCAGTCTCCCTGCAGGTCGTCGTTGACGTTGAGACAGACGGTGGGGCCTGCCTTGGCGGTCGGCACCACGATCGTGCCCGGGGCGAAGCCGGGAGATGCAACGAACCGAAACGTGCCGTCATGCTGCTGCGGATTCAGGTCATTGGGGCCATTCAGCCCGCCAAACCGCCACAGTTCGCGGCCATTGTCGAGAGCATGGCCGGTGATGCAGTCGGCACCGTGCACGATCAGAAACTCACGGTCGCCGGCACGGTAGATGAAGGGAGAGGCGTACGAGTGCTTGCACTCGAACTGGGCGTCAGTAACGCGGTCGATTTCCCAGACCGTCTTGCCGGTCTTCTTGTCGAGGCGGATCACCTTGCCAATCCGAGTCTGGTCGTCGAGACGCATTGGACCGTGCAGCAGTTGCAGGTAGAGCGCATCACCATCGAGCACTGGGGTGCTCGTCATCCCAAACTGGATATCGAGTTTGCCGAAGCGATCCCCCACATCAAACTTCCAGACCTCCTCGCCATCCTTCGTGTAGCAGGCGAGGATCCCCGTGCCAAAGAAGGCCCACACATGCTCGCCGTCGGTTGACGGCGAAGGGCTCGCGGAGTTGCCCTCGCCACTGCGGGCGTCCTGATTACCCGTGGCGACCGTCTGCTTCCAGCGGATGTTGCCATCGGCTCGCCCAACGCAGAGGAGCACAAGGTCTTCGCCCTCGTTGCTCGTCAGGAAGATGGAATCGTCCCAGATGCAGGGCGTGGCTCCCGCTCGCCCTGGGAGCGGTGTCCGCCAAAGCACGTTCTCGCTCTTTGACCAGTGGGCCGGAAGCGACTGCCCGTCCGCAATCCCGTGACCATCGCCCCCCCGCCACTGCGGCCACCGGGCAGGCTCCGCAGCAGCCCGGCCAATCTGCTGCGTAGCGATGGTGACAGCGAGAAACCCTACAAACAGCAGGCGAGACGTGTTCATGAATGAGGCCCTTAAGAAAAATGTTGGCGTGAACGTGAACGAGGAGCGGAAGGCGAAGGTGTCGGCGAATGCTCGAGGAGCGCTTGCAGCGACGAGACTGTCGCCGCCCTTGCAGCCGGCGAATCACAGACAGACGAAGACGCAACTATCCCAGGAGGGCTTCCTTCATCTGGTCAAGCACGATCTTGAGCCGCGCCGTGTCGCCACCGCCAACCTCAGCCGACACCCAGCCTGTAAACCCGATTTCAGCAAGCGCCTTCCGCACGCTTGCCCAGTCAATGTCACCACCCGTGATTTCCACAAAGCCCTTCCACTTGCCCTCGGCGTCTGCCTTGGCGTTGGAGTAACCCTTGATATCAAGCTTCACGATGCGTGGCCCCAGCACGCGAATCCATTCAGCCACAACTCCGTAGCGGGCATGGTTGCCAAGGTCAAAGAAGGATCCCACCCATGGGCTGTGAAAACTGTCGATGTAATCGGCGAGCGGCTGGGCAGACTGCGTGCGAGGCCCGTCATCTTCGTAGAACATTCCGTTCCAAACATTCTCGAAGAGAATCCGCTGCCCCAGAGCGGCCGCCAGCGGAATCGCCTTGGTGATCTCTTCGCGAGCCCGGTCGGCCCCTTCTGCACCATCTCCGTTGACGCCCACAACAATCAGCACACCGCTGCCACCAGCCGCATGCGACACGCGAAGGCAGTGCTTGAGGTTGGCCACGGCCTCGGCCCGCACTGCTTCATCGGCACTCGTGAGCGTCTTTCCCCAGTGGGCGTGGTTGATGGCGTTGTGAATGAACACGCCCGTCTTGGCAGCTGCCTCACGCAGCTGCTCAGGAGTGACCGATGCCGCGTCATCGAAGTCAACTCCATCCATGCCCGCCTCTTTTGCCGATAAGAGCCGTGCCTCGAGCGACTCGCCCTGCGTCATGCCGTACTTGCAGGAAAAAAGCAGGCCCCGCTCGGGCTCAGGTGGAAGCGGCATCGACAGTGCCGAACCGCCTTCGTCGGCGGATGCCTGCGAGACCATCCCCGCAGCCGTTGCCGCGGCTGCCGTGGCAGAAAAAAGATGACGACGCGTAAACGCATTGGCCATGAATCATCCCCATTTCGCACATGAAAACGGCGACAAACGACGACAGACCTGCAGAGGTCACCGGCCGTCGGCATCAGTTCGCATCCCGGACAGGCTTGGAGTATATTTCCCGGACTCGCGCTTGACGAACGGGGTTGCGCGGTCGGGAACACAACACACACAAAGGTCTTCCCATCCACTGTGGTTGCCTCCGGGCTTCCGCACTCTCCCCGCATACGTACGAAACAGTCCTTATCAGTTCAAAGACACGAAGAGCAAAAAAGGAGCAGGCCATGGCGTCAACGACGCGTCGCGGTTTTCTTGGCACGGGTTCAGCAGCCGGTATCGGCTATTTCGTGGCTGCCGGAAGTCGGCCAGCCTGGAGCAACTCGGCCATCGAACAGATGAACGTGGCTTCCATCGGCGTCGGTGGCAAGGGCGGCAGTGACTCCGAGAATGCTGCCCAATTCGGCAACGTTGTCGCGATTTGCGACGTCGACCGCAATACGCTCGAGAGCAAGGGACGCGGCGAGAAGTTCAAGAACGCAGAGCAGTTCACCGACTACCGCGAGATGCTGGACAAGTTCGGCAAGGACATTGATATCTGCACGATCAGCACGCCAGACCACATGCACGGCCCGGCCACGCTCGCCTGCATGCGGCTGGGCATCAGCTGCTACACGCAGAAGCCGCTGACCCGCACGATCTACGAGGCTCGCCTGCTCGCAAAGGTCGCCGAAGAGACCGGCGTCTGCACGCAGATGGGCAACCAGGGCACAGCGCTCGATTCATCCCGAGAAGCGATCGCCCAGATTCAGTCCGGCGTGCTCGGCACGCTGCAGGAGGTCTACGCTTGGTCGAACCGTCCGGTCTGGGCTCAGGGCCCCGGCCGCCGCATGGACCTCGACATGTATCGAGCCCAGGCTCTGGCCGAGGTCAAGGAGCAGGAAGGCGATGCCGCCGATGCTGCCGAAATCAAGGAAATCGTGGACGAACTCGTTGGCGGCAAAGCCGAAGAGATCGCTCGCGCCCTTGAGCGGCTCGACTGGAAGAGCTGGCTCGGCGTCGCTCCTCCGCGTGAATACTGGCCGGGCCTCTACCACTCCTTCCAGCATCGCGGTTGGTGGGACTTCGGCACCGGTGCCCTCGGCGACATGGCCTGCCACATGCTGACCGTGCCGTTTGCCTCGTGCGGACTGCGAGATCCGATCTCGGTGCAGGCCAAGTCGACTGGCCATGACTTCGACAGCTTTCCGGCAAGCTCGATCATCAAGTTCGAGTTCCCCGAGACCAGCGAACGGCCGGCTATTCCGTTCTGGTGGTACGACCGCAAGGGCAACAAGCCACCGATGGAGGTCTTCCAGAAGTGGGGCATTGAGAATGTCTCCGACAGCGGCGTGCTCGTTGTCGGCGAGAAGGGTGCCTTCTACAGCTCCGACGACTACTGCGGCGTGTACGAACTCCGCGGCGTGGAGAAGCGGAAGGTCGACTACGAAAAGGCCGAAGACACGGGCAAGGGCAACGACGTGAACAACATGTTCGAGCTCTTCCGTGCCAAGCAGGCCGGCGACCCCATGATTGCCCACTCCAACTTCATCAAGCGGGCAGGTCCGCTCACCGAAACGATCCTGCTGGGCAACCTCGCCGTCTGGGCGGCTGCCGAAGGCGGGGCCGATGGCGAGATGGGTGAATGGGGCGAGAAGGTCGAGTGGGACGCCAAGAACCTGAAGGTGACCAACCTCGCCTCGCTCAAGACGCCACACGTGGCCGACCTCATCAAGCCGACCTACGCAGAAGGCTACCGGCTCGACTGAGCCAGGGCCGCCTGACTGTATTCAGGGCCGCCGGTGGAAGCGTGTTCGTCACGTCGTCCACCGGCGGTGCCCTTTGTCGTGACTTCTGCGGCTGATCTGCCGTGCATCGTTCGTGTGTGTTTCTTAGAGGAGAGTGCATCGTGGCCGGTTTTCTTGCAGCTTTTCGTCAGTCGGGATGGATGTCGCTTGTGACCGCAGCGGTTGTTGTTGGCAGCGCTGCGATCAGCAGCAGTCCTACCTCTGCTGGCCCTGCAGATACCGCCGCGGCTGAGCGGATCAAGGCCCTCGACAAGGCCGCCTCCTGTGTCGTCAACGAAGACACCGGTGAGGTGACGGCGATCGCGGTTACCGATGGCTCAACCCTCACTGCCGACGACGTGGCGTTGTTTGCCTCCCTCCCAAGCCTGACGTCGCTGCAGATTCTCAATTGTCGAGAGTTCAATGATGCGATGGCGGCATCACTGACAGAACTTGGTGATCTTGAGGTGTTGGCGATCACCAACAGTGGGATCACTGACGCAGCCGTCGAGCTACTCGCCGAAGCCTTTCCAAACCTTCGCGACCTGGACCTTTCGAGCAATACGAACCTCACCGGTCGGGCCATGCGACCGATCTCGACGCTTGAAAAACTCGAACGGCTCACGCTCCTGCAGAATCGGTTCAACGACATTCACTGCCGTCGCCTCTCGAATCTTCAAGAACTCCAAGCGCTCGACCTGCGAGGCAACATGGAGGTTGGCGACATGACGATGAAGGTCGTTGGGCAGTTGCCAAAACTCTCCGGTTTCAAACACCGCAGCACGATCGTCAACGATGGTGGCATCGAAGGACTCGCCCAAAGCGGTTCGCTACGAGCCCTCCTGATGCAGGACTTTGCCGTTTCGAGCAGTTGCGGTGCCCAACTCCGCCAGCTCGAAAACCTGACCTCGCTTGAGATCTTCCGCTGCCAGGGATTTGGTAACGAAGGCGTGCTGGCTCTCAGCGGCATGCCCCAACTCGACCGCCTGACCCTTCGCGACCTCCCCGAAGTCAGCGATGAGGCGGTCAAGGCCTTGGCGACGATGCCAAAACTCCGCCGACTCTATCTGCACGAACTCACGAGCGTAGGTGACGAGGGGCTGGCGAACCTCGCCGATGCCAAGGAACTCGCCGTGCTCGATATCTGGAGTCTGCCGCGGATGACCAATGCGTCAGCGAAGGTGATCGCGAGCCTTCCCAAGCTGAAGGAACTCTCGATCCGTGAGACAGGCATGTCTGCAGAGGCCCTCGAGGCGATCCTCGGCATCAAATCGCTGGAGACGCTAGTCTTTAAGAACGGCGATGTGCCCGCCGAACTTGCCGAGAAAGTGAAAGCCAATCGAAAGTGGCGAAAGCTCGACCTTGGCCAGTGAGCTGATCCTGCAGACCGCTCAGTGACGACACGTCATCGGCTCGCCGAAAGGTCGGATCGGCCTGAAGACAAGCAACTTGGCCATCCACCAGGGATGCGGTGTGAATGCTTCGCGGCTGGCGGCAGAGTCGTCGTCTCGGCTGAGCGTCATCTCCTGGCCGTTTCGTCGGCAGTGGATCACCGTGCCTGGACGCGTCGAGGAGGCAATGCGTCGAAACTCAAACCACGGCAGCAGATCTCCGCTACGCGCCAGACCGGCCAGACGTGGATCGTTGGCCTTGAGCACCTCGACCAGATCGTCCTGATAGCCAAGCAGCGGCATCGCCAGTTCGACAGCGAGCGTGCCGAGAATCGTGGGCCACCAGGTCCACTCGCCATCGGGAACCCAGGGCACCACCTCGGCCAGCTCATGATGCATCGACACCGCGCAGCTGACGGCAGGGTTGAGGAAGTCGTCGTTGAGCTTGTGGAGCACCGTGAAGAGATACATCACCACCAGTTCCGCTATGATCAGCGGCTGGGCCTGCTCAAAGGCGATGCTGGCAACCGGCCGTGGACGCTGTTCGGTCGTTGCCGCACCTGCCCAACGCAATTGCCAGACCGACGCGATGGCTGCGGTGAGAATGGCGGCGACCAGCGTGGCGGCAAGCACGACCTGACCACTCAACAGGCCCATCCACCAGGGAAACGAAGCCATGTGGGTCAGGCTGGCCGCGGCCAACAGCAGCGAGAACATCCGCAGTCGTGGATCGGGGCCGGCAGTACCCTCTGGCAGTGTGGTCATCGTGGCGGATAGGTTCCCTGCAAGGCCTCCTAGAGACAACGACTGTGGCTGAGAGTCCTGACAGCAGCGCCTCGTAGCCTGTGGAATCGACAATTATGGCCGTGCTCGCTTTGGTTCTCACGTGTGCCTTTTGGGGGCTGAGCTTTCCGGTGCTCAAAGCCCTCCAACTTGAGCAGGCCGCGCGGCTGCCGGAGGCCTCCAGTTGGTTTCTGGCTGCCTGGATTCAGTTGGCCCGTTTTGGCACCGCGGCAGTGCTGCTGACGCCTGCGTTGCTTCATCTCCCAAGGCCCACCCGCAAAGAGATCCAACAGGGCCTGGAACTGGCCGCCTGGGGGGGCCTCGGCATGGGAATCCAGACCGACGGCCTGGTCTACACCGAAGCTTCCACGTCGGCTTTTCTCACTCAGGCCTACTGCGTGCTGCTACCGTTATGGACCGTCTTCCGCAGCCGACGGCTCCCTTCGCTCCGGCTACTGGGAGCGACAGCTCTGGTGGTCACAGGCACGGCCATTCTCTCCGGCATCCGCCCAGGCAACCTTTCGATCGGCCGCGGCGAACTCGAGACACTCCTCTCGACCTTCTTCTTCACCGGACAGATTCTGGCCCTCGAAAAGCCGCATTACGCAGAGAACCGCGGTCGTCCCGTGACCCTGATGATGTGTGTGGGGATCGCCGTGCTGGCTCTTCCGGTCGCCTGGCTCACCGCTCCCGCTCCAGGGGCGATGCTCATTGCAGGTGCATCGCTCCCTACCGCCGCCATGCTCAGCAGCCTTGCGGTGTTTTGCACGATCGGTGCCTTCCTGCTGATGAACACCTATCAGCGGTATGTGCCGTCCACCGAGGCGGGCCTGATCTACACCAGCGAACCCGTGTTCGCATCGGCCTATGCTTTATTTCTGCCAGCCTGGCTGGCCACGTGGGCAGGTATCGCCTATCAAAACGAACGATTTACGTTTTCCCTTCTTGCCGGTGGAGGCGCTATCCTGGCGGCCAACCTCTGGATGCAGTGGAAGGGCACGCCCCACTGGCTTCCCGCGTGGATGACTGTCGGCGGGCGACGCAAACGATAGGCTTTCGGAATGATCTGGATCGCCTGGAAGATGCTGATTGGAAACCGAGCCAAGTATCTCGGAATCATTTTTGGCGTGGTCTTCGCTGCCCTCCTCATCGCCCAGCAGTCGTCGATCTTCTGTGGGCTGATGTCGCTCACGGTCAGTCAGATTTTGGACCTGCCTGGAGCGAGCATCTGGGTGATGGACAAGAACGTGCAGTTCGTCGACGACATCAAGCCCCTCGCCGACACCGAGTTGTTTCGCGTGAAGGGCGTGCCGGGAGTCGATTGGGCGGTGCGGCTCTACAAAGGGATCGCACGGGCCAGACTCGAAGAAGGGGCGTACGAGCAGATGATCTTGCTTGGGCTGGACGACGCCACACTCGTGGGAGCCCCCGAGCGGGTGTTCATGGGCTCGATCGCTGACCTCCGCAAACCAGACGCTGTGATCATCGATGAAGCGGGATACAAGCGAATCTGGCCAGGCGAAGCATTTCAACTCGGCCGCGTCTTCGAGATGAATGACCACCGAGCGGTCATCGTCGGCATCACGAAAGCGCGAAAAACGTTTCAGAGTTTCCCGATCGTCTACACCCGTTTCAGCCAAGCTGTTCGTTTCGCTCCCCCCGAGCGGAAAGTGCTCTCCTTTGTGCTCGCCAACCCTGTCGCGAGCCTGACCCCAGAAGAAGTGGGGCGACGAATAGAGGCCGAGACTGGTCTCCAGGCGTTATCCCGAAAGGATTTTCTCTGGAAAACCATCCGCTACTACCTGGAAAAGACCGGCATTCCCGTCAACTTCGGCATCACCGTGTTGCTGGGATTCCTGGTGGGCACCGCGATCGCCGGTCAGACTTTCTACCTCTTCACGGTGGAAAACATTCGTCAGTTCGGGGCGCTCAAAGCGATGGGCACCAGCAACCGCACGATTCTGCTGATGGTGCTCTCACAAGCGCTCCACGTGGGCGTGATCGGCTATGGCATTGGCGTGGGGCTGGCAGCCGTCTTTGGCTGGTGGAGCGGCATGTCGACACGGCTCTCCTTCTTCATGCCTTGGCAGATCCTTGCCCTGACTGCAGCAGCAGTGTTCCTGATCGTGCTTGCCGCGAGTGTGCTCTCCGTTCGTAAAGTGTTTGTGCTTGATCCAGCCGTCGTGTTTCGAGGCTAGCGATGACCGACCACCGGCCTGGCCACCACACCTCCGACGACCATCTCGCGGTGCGTATCCGGGGCGCGACGAAAGCCTTTGGCCGTGGCGATGCGGTGACAATGGCACTGCGGGGTGTTGACCTGGACGTTCCCTACGGCGAACTGCTGCTCCTCGTTGGGCCTAGCGGGTGTGGAAAAACCACGCTTGTCTCCATCGTGGCAGGCACACTCGAGCCCACCGAAGGTGAAGTTCGTGTACTCGGCCACGATCTGATCGCCATGCCCAAGCGCCAGATCGTGCGATTTCGTCGCGACAACGTGGGCTTCATTTTCCAGGCCTACAACCTGCTGCCCGCACTGACAGCCGTCGAGAATGCTGCCGTCCCGTTGATCATTGCTGGGTGGCGGCGAAAGCATGCGGTGGAAGTCGCGGCGGACTTCTTGGATAGGCTGGGCCTGGGTGACCGACTTACCAACATGCCAAACGAACTCTCCGGTGGCCAACAGCAGCGTGTCGCCATCGCGAGGGCGCTGGTGCATGAACCGCGGCTGCTGGTGTGCGATGAGCCCACCAGCGCGCTCGACGCTGCCAACGGCCAGGTCACGATGGAACTGATCCAAG
>JBMTLP010000016.1:0-18917 GCA_049433245.1 Pirellulales bacterium | reverse complement strand
GACCGGGCCGTTGGGATCGAGGAATCGGCTCACACCCTCTAGCGGCATACGTCCTCCGTGATCTAGGACGTCGTCAGCGCCAGCGAGGACCAGGTTGTCGGATCGCTATCCCAGGGGTATTCGGGTGGCGAGAAGAGCGGGATCTGGCCAAGCCGCCGATCCACAAACGCAGCGAAGAACCCAAGCGTTGGCTGTTCCTCGGGATCCCAGCCGGGCAACGCAGCGGCTCTCAGCAAGGCATCGACCTGCCAGCCGTTGAGACACACAGGCGCCGTGACAGTCGCCAGGTCGCTGGTGAACACCGCTGGCAACTGCAGCGGATCTGCGTCCGTTCCTGGGATGAGGGTCGCCCGCGGAATCGCCGCAGCCACCACCAGCGGATCACGGGCTTGGCGTCCGCCGCCACTCGGTAGCAGCGCGAGTCGGCGGCAGAAACGACCCGCACGATGACTCTCACCGGTCGGCCGCATCGCAAGCCAGAGGTGCAGTCCGTCACTGTCCTCCGGTTTCGTGGCATGACACCACCGCTGCCCATCAACGCCTCGCATGCACGCCCGCACAACGAGCCCGTCGGGGTGCCATCCTATCGAGAGCGTGCCCAGATCTGGCACGCCAACCACGCCTGAGACATCAGGCAGTTGGCAAGCCTTGGCCTGGGCGTCATCAAACGCTGCGAACTTCGCCAGTTTTTTGCACGAGAAACGAAAACGAAACAGGGACGCCGGATGAACGAGTGGGGGCATGATGAAAAGACGCCCTGAAGCGCGGCAGCATAAACGGTGTGATCGGAAATCCTTTTCGGGAACCCGACCATCGGTACAACCGCGAAGTATACTCGTGCGGACCCGATGGCCGGCGTCCCTGGATCAAGGAAGACTTCTGCCGTGCGCGTGCTGCAGATTGCCAGTGAGGCCAGCCCCTTCGCCAAGACAGGTGGGTTGGCGGATGTCGCGGGCGCTCTCCCACCGGCTCTGGAGCGCCTCGGCTGCGACTGCACCCTCGTCATGCCGGCCTACCGGCAGGTCTTCGACTCTGGCGTTGACCTTCAACCGACCACGTTTGCGTTCGATGTGCCAGTTGGTCAACGTCAACTGCGGGTCGAGATCCTCCGCTCCACTCTGCCAGGCTCAAGCGTTCCCGTCTACTTCGTGAACAACGAAGCCTGCTTCGGTCGGCCCACGCTCTACGGCAGCGGCCAAGACTACCCAGACAACTCGGAGCGTTTCATTCTGTTCGCCCGCGCAGCGATGGAACTCGCCTGCCGACTGGAGCAACCGTTCGACGTGCTCCATGGCCACGACTGGCAGGCCGGCCTTGTTCCAGCCTACCGTTCGCTGCTCTACCACGAGTCGCCCGCCCTCGCCGGTGCTGCCACGATCCAGACAATCCACAACATGGCCTACCAAGGCGTGTTCTGGAACTGGGACATGCTGCTGACGGGAATCGACTGGAAGTACTTCAACTGGCGACAGATGGAGTTCTATGGCCAACTCAACTTTCTGAAGACCGGTCTGGTCTTTGCCGACGCGATCACCACCGTGAGCCCCAACTACGCGCGTGAGATCACCCAGGCACCTGGTGGCTGCGGACTGGAAGGCGTGGTGGCCTCCCGCGCCCACGTGCTCTCAGGCATTGTCAACGGCATCGACACGAGCGTCTGGAACCCGCAGACCGATCCCTTGATCCCGCGGCACTACAGCGAGAGCGATGTGGCAGTAGGCAAAGACGCAGCTCGCATCGCCTTGGCAGCCAGGCTAGGCCACGCTGCGCCCGATTCACGGCCGCTGGTTTCGTTCGTGGGCCGACTGGCTGAGCAGAAGGGCGTCGACATCCTCACCGACATGCTCGGCCGCATCGCAAGGAACGGACGAGCCCATTACGTGATTCTGGGCACCGGTGACGCGGGCCACGAAGAAGCCCTGCGGCGCCTGGCCGCCGCGTACCCAGGCACGGTCGATGTGGTGATTGGCTTCGATGAGCTCCTGGCCCACCTGATCCAAGCGGCAAGCGATATTGTGCTCATGCCCAGCCGCTTTGAACCGTGTGGGCTGAGCCAACTCTACGCCTTTCGCTACGGCGCCATTCCCGTGGTCCGCGCTACCGGTGGACTGGTCGACACGGTCGTGGATACCACGCCCGAGTCGCTTGCGGACGGCACCGCCAGCGGCTTCGTGTTTCGCGAGTTCGACTCACGGGCACTTGAGCAGGCCCTCGATCGGGCCCTCGACACCCAGGCCAACGCTGCCACCTGGCAAAAACTGGTCACGACCGTGATGCAGCAAGACTGGTCATGGGACACGAGCGCCCGCAAATACCTCGATCTCTACGAGCATGTCTGCTCACACTCCCCCGCTTCGCCGCGTGCGGTCTGACCTAACGGTGATGATGAAGACGCCAGTGGTCTGGCGACATCAACGGCCCGAGGGTGTGCTCGACTTGTTAACGGGCACCGGCCAGATGGTCGTACCTTCTTTGATCGTTTCCACCACGGTGATCTGCTTGAGCGAGTCGCGTGGCACACCGAGTGGATTGGCCGAAAGGATCACCAGGTCGGCCAGTTTGCCGGGCTCGAGGGAGCCCTTGCGATCTTCCTCACGGTATTGCCGAGCCGCGTGGATCGTGATCGCTTCGAGAGCCTCCAGAGGCTCAACCCGCTCATCGGACCCCAGAACCTCGCCCGATCGCATCGTTCGATTGACCGCCGTGTGCACCACAAACATCTGATCGATTGGTACGACTGGAAAGTCGGTGTGGTTGGTGGGCAGCAAGCCTGCATCGATCGCTGAGCGGAGGGGGCTGAGTTTCTCGGCTTGCGCCTGCCCACGATTGGCTACATGGGCCTCACCGAAGTAGAAGGTGTGGACCGTAAAGAAGGAGGGGGTCAGTTTCCAGTCGAGATACCGTTTGATCTGATCGGGACGTATGAACTGCGAGTGAATGCCGACCGTGCGACGGTCTTTGCCGAGGTCGTCAGCAGCCGCATAGCGATGGGCCTCCAGAAACATGTCGATCGCGGCGTCGCCGTTGCAGTGGGCGATCACCTGGGCGTCGTTGTCGTAGGCCTGTTTGAAGAAGTCGTTAAGTTCGACCTGTGGCGAGGTGGGCTCGCCCCGCCAGTCCTGCTGGCCTGCCGGCCCTCCATCGAGGTAGGGCGTGGAGAAGAAGGCGGTTCGTCCCTGCGGCGAACCGTCGCAGAGCACCTTCACACCCCCGACCCGCAGCCGGCCTCGATACGTCTTTTCAGTCCGCGGGGGTTGGCCACCAAGCACTTCCTTGAGTTCTTGCGCAAGCGGATAGGCCACAACGTCGATCGCAAGGCCGCCACGATCCGCCACAGCCCGCAGCAACTTGTAGCCACCTGCACCGGTGGCACCTTCCTGAGCCGTGGTGATACCCGCCGAAGTGTAGGCCTGCTGCCCCTCGGCTAAGTGTTCCACAAGCGTTTCCACCGGCGGCGTGGGCAACCGAGAAGCGACCGGCAACCAAGCAGTCTCCATCAGCAGGCCATCCGGCTCCTGACTTCCCGGCACGCGTCCGATCACACCGCCGGAGGGGGTGGGCGTTGAGGCCGTGATGCCAAACTTCGCGAGTGCCAAGGAGTTGAGGACGGCACCGTGGCCAGAAACGTGCATCACGATCACGGGATGCTTGGGAAACGCCTGGTCGAGGTCGACTTTGGTGGGGTGCCTGCGTTCAGCGAGCAGGTCCGGGTCAAAACCATAGCCAACCACAAACTGCCCCTCAGGGGTCTTCAGCCGCTGCTGGACCTGCTGCAGTTGCCCGATGATGTCGGCGATGCGTTGGCATGGGCCAGCCGGAGGGCTTGAGCAGTTGGCCTGCAGGGGAAGCAGCCCGCTCTGAAAAAAATGGCTATGTGGATCGATGAACCCAGGCAGCAGAGCCTTGCCAGCGAGATCAACAACTCGCGTGTTCGGCCCCTGCATGGCGAGAATCTCGGCCTTGTCTCCCACGGCCATGATGGTGCCGTCGGTGACTGCGAGTGCCTCTGCCTCGGGGGCAGCTCGATTCATCGTCAGGATCGCACCGCCGTGATAGATCGCGTCGGGAGCAGCGGCATGCCCCACGGCAGCAACGATGGCGGCAGTCAGAGCGAACAGCAGAGTTACATGAGATGGTGTCACGGCAGATGGTCTCAGCAAAGAAGCAATGCGGCCCGCCCACAGAGCGCAGTTGGGTTCTGGCAGTGTACTCCTTCACCGCTTCATAGGATCACTCACCGCCCCCGGGGCCGGGAGATGCCAGACGAAATGCTCACACAGCGATCAGACGGTATCGTTAAATCGCGTCTAGCTCCTTTTCTCTCCGTCGGGAACCTCCGCCGTGGCACGCGTCACACACGCTCTCGCCCGTGTTACCGAGACACTCGTTCTTTGCTGTATCGCCGCCGTGTCCCAGGCGGAAGCTCCCAGGGCAGCCACCGGTCCACTGCCGGTCATCTTCGATACCGATATCACCGGCGACTGCGACGATGTGTTGGCGTTGGCCATGCTGCATGCGCTTGCCGACCGGGGAGAGTGCTGCATCGAGGCGGTCACGATCTCCAAGATCAATCCGCTCGCCGCCCCCTTTGTTGATGCCGTCAACACCTACTATGGTCGTGGCGACCTGCCGATCGGCGTCACGCGCGATGCCCAAAAGCGTGAGAGCCGCTATCTCTCACTATGCCAAGCTACCGAGGCTGATGGCAGCCAACGCTATCCGCACGACCTGCTCTCCAGTGACGACGCCGACGATGCCGTCGACGTGCTGCGCAAGACACTTGCCGCGGCGGCTGACCAGAGCGTGGCGATCATCCAAGTCGGCTTGGCAGCGAACCTCGCCGACCTGCTTGATTCCAAACCGGATGAGGTGAGTCCATTCTCAGGCTTGGAACTGGTCGCCCAAAAATGCCTGCTGGCCTCCGTGATGGCGGGATGCTTCGGCCCACTCCCAGACAAGGATCGCCATGCCGAGGCCAACGTCGTCAACGGGATCGCAGCGATGCAGCGGCTTGCCGACAACTGGCCGGAAAATGTGCCCGTGATCTGGAGCGACTATCGCATCGGATTGGCGACACCGTTCCCCCGGGAATCGATCGCGCGTGACTTCGCGTACGAGCCGCAGCACATCGTCCGCGAGGCCTACCTCCTGCACAGCGGCCCCAATCACGACCGCCCGAGTTGGGATCTGACCAGCGTGCTCGTCGCAGTCCGGCCTCTCGACACCTACTTTGATTTCTCGCCACCCGGCCGCGTGCATGTCGATGACCAAGGCTTCACGACCTTTGAACCCAACCCGCAGGGACGCGATCGCCTGCTCGTGCTCCGCGACGATCAGATCAGCCGCGTCATCGAAGGCCAGCGAGCCCTCGCCAGCCAGCCGCCGCGAAAGCAACTCGCACCCTCCCGTCTGAATCAGTGACTGACAACCGAAGACGCTGTCCCTGAGAGCAAGTGCCACGAGAGGCTAATGACTGTTCAGCCCGGGTCGTATGCCTGCACAGCGTCGTCGCTCATTTCTCGGCCCCTCGCAGCAGCGCGAACCGTTCGCGGATCATGTTCGCATCGCCGATCGTGAAGTACGCGGTATAGGTGAAGATGAGGTCGGGAGTGAGGGCGAAGGTCTGCACCGGTGCGACGTAGGAGCAGGCGGCCCCCGCAGCTGCAAAGCGGTAGCAGGTCGCCTCTGTCACGCCAGGTACCAACACACCGAGCCCCACGCCGTCGTCTCCCACGTAGGCCGCCCAGTTTTCCGAGAGCGTGGCAGCTTCGTTGGGCCAACCGGGGATCCACTGCGTAAGTGGCTGCCCTTGCCAGGCAGCCTCCCCCGCGTAAGTCACGAAAGTGTGCAACCGGGGAGCAAGAAACACCGCCGGCGTTTCCTGATGACGAGCCACATGCGTCTTTGCACCTCGGTAGTCAAAGCGATACTGCACTTCCAGGATTGGGCCCTTCAGGATGAGCCGCTGCTGCATTGTGCACTCCGGCAGCCTCCGGCCCGTCGCCCAGTGACGGGGAACCGTCGTCACTAAAGCGGTCGCATCGCCAGCAACCAACTCAACTACCTCGGCCGGCTCTCCGCGATAGCCACCTCCCTGCACGGGGTTGTATCGCCAGGGCTGCTCCGCCCACATCGAGCCATCGGTATCGCCGTAATACGACTGCTGAATCATGCGACCATGGTCGAAGTGATCAAGCATGTTGCGGCCATCGCGTTGATCGGAGAGATGGCCTATCGCTCCACCGTGCGAGCGAAGCAGGCCCACCCGCAGCTGATCATTCTCAACGAAGACCCAGGCGGCTTCACCCTCAGCAGGTTCCGCTGCCCTCGTCGTGGCTGCGAGCAACGTGGCAATGCCGACGAGGCAGGTCGCGACAACTTTCTGCATGCTCTTCACCACTCCTCGCCTCTGCGGCAGACGTTGCGGAGACGCCTTCCCGCAATGTATTTCCAAGCGGCAGCATACGGCTCAATCCCGCTGGCCGAGAAACCCACCGCGTGCCAATGCCTGCGGCCAACGGTCAGCTCGGTAGCGAGAACTGCTGCCGCTTCCGGAATGGCTGCCCGCTCATGCGATGCGTTCGGCAGGCCCCAGAGCAATGTCCTTGGGATCGAGCGGTCCCCGCACGAGACTCCGCCGATCGCGTGGGCATCCGGGACCCAAATCGAACTGACGGGCGTTCCGGTGGATTACACTTGCCATCTGCGGGGTTCAGCGGGATTACCGACGAGAGGGGAGATGGGGATGAGCGTGGATCGAGGATTCGTACCAGCCAACGCAAAGAGCACGCACAGAGAGCGAGTGCACCACACGCCGAGACCTCCCGCGTGGCTCGCCTCGCTCATGATCAGCACGCTGTCGCTGCTGATGTCAGCCGGGATGGCCCCTCAGCCTGCGAGTGCAGCCGAGAGCACGCGACCCAACATCCTGTTTCTCTTTGCCGACGACTGGGGCCGCTACGCTTCGCTGCTGGCTGAAATCGACGGACCGGGCAGCATCAACGATGTCGTCCGCACACCCACGATCGATCAAATCGCCAAACAGGGAGTGTTCTTTCGCAACGCGCATGTCAGCGCCCCTTCCTGCACACCGTGCCGAAGCGCCCTGCTCACCGGCAGACACTTCTGGCAAACCGGCACCGGTTCGATCCTGCAGGGTGCCGTGTGGGATGACTCACTACCAAGTTTCCCTGTCCTGCTTCGCGACGCCGGCTACGGTGTGGGCTATTCGCACAAGGTCTGGGGACCTGGTCGCCCTTCCAACTCTCCCTTTACGAAAGAAGAAGCTTTCAGCCGACGTGGCGGTCGCGTGAACCAGTTCTCGCAGGCGGTGACCAAGATGGTGGCTGCGAGTACGCCCAGGGAAGAGGCCAAGGCGGCGATATTCGCAGAGGTCCGCGGCAACTTCCGGGACATGCTCGCAGCCCGCCCCGCCGGATCGCCGTTTTGCTACTGGTTTGGTCCCACCAACGTGCACCGCCAGTGGATCAAAGGCAGCGGCAAGGCGCTGTGGGACATCAACCCCGACGATCTCCAAGGCAAGATGCCCGCCTTCCTGCCAGACGTGCCAGAAGTGCGTGAGGATCTGGCCGACTACTTCGGCGAGATCGCCGCCTGGGATGCCTCGGTGGCCGTGCTCCTCGACGAGCTCAAGACCCAAGGGCTCGCTGACAACACCCTGATCGTGATCAGCGGTGATCATGGTGCTCCAGGGTTTCCGCATGGCAAGTGCAACCTCTACGACTTCGGCACCGGCGTCTGCCTGTCCATCACCGGGCCCGGTGTGAATGGCGGCCGAGTGATCGACGACATGGTGAGCCTGATCGACCTGGCCCCGACCTTCCTCGAAGCGGCAAACCTGCCCGTTCCCGATTCCATGACCGGCCGCTCGCTGTGGCCGATCCTCGCTTCCGATAAGAGCGGCCAGGTCGACCCCACTCGCGACCACCTCTTCACCGGCCGCGAACGACACGTGGAAAACGCGCGGGCCGACTACACACCCTACCCGCAGCGAGCAATCCGTACGCACGGGCATGTGCTGATCCAGAACTTCCGCCCCGACCGTTGGCCGCTGGGCGATCCCTACCGGCTCACCGACGGCCCTGAGCCCACCGCGAGCGAGTTGGAAAACAACACTCGCACGACCCTGCCCGATGAGGACGCGGGCCCAACGAAGGCCTGGCTGGTCGGCGTTCGCAAGACGGAGCGGTGGCGGGAGCACTTCGCCAAGGTCTACGGCAAACGCCCGCAGGTGGAACTCTACGACCTCCGAAACGATCCCGATGAAATGCACAACCTCGCAGACGATCCCGCGGTCGCTGGGCTACGGGCGGAACTCGAACAGCAGTTGATGGACGAACGCAAGCGGACAGGCGACCCGCGGCTGGTCAACCGTGGTGAGTTCTATGAAACACCACCAATGGCAGGGCCTCTCGACAACGCCGTCGTGCCGCGTCCCAACGTGCTGTTCATCGCGATCGACGATCAGAACGACTGGATCGGCCACCTGGGTGGGCACCCGCTTGCCAAGACGCCCCATCTCGATGCCCTCGCCGCTCGCGGCACCACCTTTCTCAACGCCCACTGCCAAGCGCCCCTGTGCAATCCCTCACGGACGAGTCTGCTGCTTGGTCTGCGGCCCACCACGACGGGCATTTACGGCCTCGCCCCGTGGTTCCGCGCGCTGCCGGAATGGGCGGATCGCGTCGCGTTGCCACAGCACTTCGCGGCACACGGCTACCACACCGCAGCCACCGGCAAGATCTATCACGGTGGCACGGGGCCGCGCGCCAAGCCCGGCACGCCAGGGGCCAACCGCCCCCCTGAGTTCCAGGTGACGGCTCCGCTTGGCGGAGTTGGCACGAAGCCGCCCGAGAAGCTGATCCCGCCCACGCCGATGGGGAACCATCCGCTGATGGACTGGGGTGTGTGGCCACTCGACAACGACGACACGCAGAAGGGGGACTACCAGGTTGCCAGTTGGACCGTGGAACAGATCAAGAACGCGCCCAAAGACAAGCCGTTCTTCCTGGCCGCGGGCTTCTTCCTACCGCACGTGCCCTGCTACGCCACGCAAAAGTGGTTCGATCTCTACCCCGATGACGATTCGGTCCTGCCCCCGTTCCTCGCAACCGACCGCGACGACACGCCAAGGTTCTCATGGTACATCCACTGGTCGTTGCCAGAACCGCGGCTGGCTTGGCTCGAGGAGAACAACCAGTGGCGTCATCTCGTGCGGAGCTACCTCGCCTGCACAAGTTTTGTTGATGCCCAGATCGGCCGGCTGCTCGCGGCTCTCGAGGAAGAAGGCCTCGCCGACAACACGATCGTGGTCGTGTGGGGCGACCACGGCTGGCACCTCGGCGAGAAGGCGATCACCGGCAAGAACACCCTCTGGGATCGTGGCACGAAGGTTCCGCTGATCTTTGCAGGGCCTGGCGTGACCAAGGCCCAGCGGTGCAGCCAGCCGGCCGAACTGCTCGACCTGTACCCTACGCTCGTCGATCTCGCTGGCATTCCCGCGCGTGACGACCTGGAGGGCGTAAGCCTGCGGCCGCAACTCTCAGATGCCGCTACGCCCCGCGTGCGGCCAGCGATAACCAGCCATAACCAGGGCAACCATGCCGTGCGGAGCCAAGACTGGCGATACATCCACTACGCCGACGGCACGGAAGAACTCTACGACATGCAGGCGGATCCGCATGAGTGGACGAACCTCGCCGCGAACCCCGACCTCACGAGTGTGATGGCCGAGCATCGCCGCTGGCTGCCCAAAGTCGACCGCCCTCCGGCAGCGGGCAGTGCGCACCGGGTGCTGACCTACGACCCTGCCACCGATGAAGCGGTCTGGGAAGGGAAGTCCGTACTTCGCGACGACCCCATCCCTGATTGATGGCTACCACGGGCGGGTCGACGGCGTTTGCCCGAAGGAATCAATCCGCAACCGAGCCGGCGGCAGACTCTCGATCACATGCCGGCCGTAGGCCTTGGTCCGTACGCGAGGGTCGAGGAGCACCACGATGCCGTGGTCGTCGCGTCGTCTCACGAGCCGGCCAAAGCCTTGCTTGAGCTTGATGATCGCCTCGGGCAACTGAAAGTCGAAGAACGGATTCCCACCGGCCCGGCGAATCGCCTCAATCCGCGCGGCGACGAGTGGACGATCGGGCACCGCAAAAGGAAGCCTCGTGATCATCACGTTCACGAGCTGCTCACCCGGTAGATCGATCCCCTGCCAGAATGAATCAGCCCCGAAGAGCACTCCCTTGGGGCCGGCACGAAACAGTTCCAGCATTCGCGATTTCGGCAAGCCATCAGCCTGGCTGACCAAACGAAAGCCCCGGCTGCCGCACCAGCTGGCGAGTTCGCGAGTGGCGTGCTCGAGCGCCTCATGACTGGTGAACAGCACGAGGGCGGCCCCGTCGGTTTCCACCAAGTAGCGACGAATCATCTCCAGGCTTGCACGCTCAAAGGCTGCCTTGTCGGAGGGATCGGGCATGCCCTCCACCAGCACGAGTTCCACCTGCCGCTCGTAGTCAAACGGACTCCCAAACTGCACCCCCTGAGCCTTCTCCAGTCCAAGCCGTCCGCGAGCGTAGGAGAAGGCGTCGGGACGAGCGGCATCTCCATCCGTGGTGATCGGATTGCCGTCGAGATCAAAGGTGGCCTCTCCATCAGGCTCCTTGTTGCCGCGTGGGCCGGCGGTTGAGAGCGTGGCACTGGAGAGAATCACGCTGCCCACTCGGCCGAAGAGCTCTTCCCGGAGTGTCGCCCCCACGTCGATCGGAGCGCTTGCCATCCGAATCCGACGACGACCGCGTCGGCCGCGGGTGGCCTCGACCCACCACACACTCCCCGGCACGCTCTGTTTGAGCCAGGTCTCAATCGCCCCGGCACTCACCGCCAAGCGATCGGCCGCGGCGTGGAAGTCTTGCCGCTCCGCTTCGGCCGAGATGCCGTCTGCGGCATTGCGAATCTTCTTGCCCAGGGCCGCCAGGGCCTCACCCAGCGTGTCTGGAATCAGACCCGCCTTTTCGATCCGCCACGGACCTCCCCCCTGGCTTCGCTCTGCCTGTGAGGCAACGGAAAGCAGATGATCGAAGAACGCTTCCGACTCGATGCGGCACCGCGTCACCTCATGCATCAGTGCTTCGAGCCGATAGTGCACAAGCAGGCCGCGGTGGGTGCGATCGTTGTAGAGCTTGGCGAGCACACGTTCGACCGCGATGTTCGAGAGGCTGATCCCGAGATGTTCGCTCGCCACGGCCTCCATGGTGTGGGCCTCATCGAAGACCACGATGTCGTAGGCGGGAAGCAGGCTTGCCCCACTGCGACGCAGCGCGAGGTCGGAAAAGAAGAGGGCATGATTGACGATCACCACCTGCGCTCCGGCTAACCGGCGACGAGCAGTCATGTAGTGACACTGCTGGTGATGCGGGCAGGCACGCCCCATGCAGTTGGCCGAGTCACTCTGCACCTCGTCCCACACTCCATGCATGGGCACGACCGGCAGATCAGCCAGCGAACCGTCGAGCGTGGTCTTCGCCCAACCCGCGATCGTCCGCAGTTCGTCCACCTCCCCGTCGTCGCGGAAGAGGCTCCCGGCTCGCTGCTGAGCGACCTCCAGCCGCCGCAGGCTCACATAGTTACCACGCCCTTTGGCGAGTACTGCCGAAAACTCTCGTGGCATCACCGCCGACACCAGTGGCACATCCTTGCCCACCAACTGCTCCTGGAGGGCAATCGTGTTGGTGGAAACCACCACCCGCCGCGGCCGGGCACCGGGCGGCACTTCGGCAAACGGGTCGTCATCGTCGGCTGCCGGCTGGCGAGGAACCTCCGCCTCCTGATCCGCGGTGACCGCGAGGACCGCCGGCACGAGGTAGGCCAGGCTCTTGCCGACCCCGGTACCCGCCTCGCACATCAGGTGCCGCCGTTCGCGGATAGCCGCATCCACCGCCCGGGCCATCGCCAGCTGCTCCGGCCGGGATTCCCAACCCGGCAGACGGGCGGCGAGCCGGCCATCGGCAGCCAGAACGTCATCGGGAGAGAGCATGGAAAGCCTGGGAAACCGCAGCAGCCACCGCCCGATTCACCCGAGGAAGCCTTCTTCGGCCGGCCTCGGCGGGGTATTGGGCGACCATCCCCGCTGGGTTCACAAGCGATTTTCGCCTTTTTTCAGCCCCGTGGGAACATTACAAACTAGCGAAGAAAACGGATGATTGTCGGCTTTTCCCAGAGAGTGAGGCAAGTGGTGCACGACGGCCCAGGACCGGCCAAGGCGTGGGGCGGCGTGTTTTCCGTACCCACCGATCAGCGGATGGAGGCGTTCTCTGAGAGCGTTTCCTACGACTGCCGACTTGCCGAGGACGATATCGCCGGCTCCACGGCACACGCCCGGATGCTCGCGGCGTGTGGGATCATTTCCGCGGCCGAAGCCGAGAGCATCGTGGCTGCGCTGGCTGACATCGGCCGCGAAATCGCCGAGGGGCGCTTTCCGTTCTCGACTGCTCGGGAAGACATCCACCTCAACATCGAAGCGGTGCTGACCGAACGGATCGGAGACGCCGGCCGCAAACTCCATACGGCCCGCAGCCGAAACGATCAGGTCGCCACCGACCTGCGGCTCTTCTGCCGCCGCGCGATCGACAGACTCGACGCAGCCCTTATGGAGCTGCAGCGTTCGTTTCTTCACCTGGCCGAGCGGGAACGCGACCTCGTGATTCCCGCCTACACCCACCTCCGCCGAGCCCAACCGGTGCTCGCTGCCCACCAACTGCTTGGTTGGTGCGAGAAAATGGATCGCGACCGCGAGCGGCTGGCCGACTGCCGTGCTCGCGTCAATCGCCTGCCGCTGGGCTCCGCGGCTCTGGCTGGCAGTAGCCTCCCGATCGACCGCCAGCACGTGGCAACGGCTCTGCGGTTCGACAGCGTGATGGCCAACAGTCTCGACGCAGCCAGCGATCGCGACTTTGTCTGTGAACTCGCTTTCGTGATCGCGCTTGCGGGCATTCACCTCTCGCAGTGGGCTGAAGAGTGGATCCTCTACAGCAGCGAGGAGTTTGGCTTCCTGCTGCTGCCGGAAAACTTCTGCACGGGCAGTTCCATCATGCCGCAGAAGATCAACCCCGATGCCCTCGAGCTCTCGCGCGGCAAGTCGGCTCGGCTCGTAGGAAACCTGCAGGCCTTGCTCGTGCTGCTCAAAGGCCTACCGACCGCCTACAACCGCGACCTGCAGGAAGACAAAGAACCGATCTTCGACTCGATCGATACGCTCGAAGCAGTGCTTGGCATCGCCGTGCCGCTGGTGGCTGGCACTCGGTTTCACCGCGAGCGGATTGCCGCGGGTATCGACCGTGGCCACCTTGATGCGACGAGCCTGATGGAGGCCTTGATCGCCGCAGGCGTGCCGCAGCGAACCGCCCACGAAACGGTGGGCAAACTCGTTCGCACAGCAATGGATCGAGGCGTGGCCCTGGCAGATCTCTCTGACGAGGAGTGCACCGCCGCATCCTCCGCCTTCACGCCAGCCCTTCGAGAAGCGCTCGGCGCCGAGCGGGCTGTCGCCCGCATGCAGAGCTACGGCTCGACGGCACCGGCCCAGGTGGCCCACCAACTCACTCGGTGGAAAGAGAAGCTCACGGACGCAGGAGCCGCGAGCGGCTGAGCCCCCACTCCTCTCACGACGGACGAACGCATGGATGCCTGTCCTTCTCTCAACGTCACCGGTCATCGTCGCTCCAACGGGTTGCCCTTGGCATACCGTCTGTTGATCGCCGCGTTCGCCTGCCTCATGTTTTGTGCGCAGGGGGTGCCTGCCCAAGAGCCGCAAGACCCGTTCGCCCAAGCCGTGATCGACTCGCTCCGCTCAACACCGCGGAAAACACCGGAGGAGCTGCTCGATGCGGTCATTCTGGCAAGCGATGTCGATGCGTTTGAACTTGCGAGCGAGTTCATGGCCCAGTTTGTCGAGTTGGTCGCCGGTATGGGCAACGAGCGTGACGCGACACTCGCCGCCCTCGCCGACCGTGATCCTGTCGGTCTGATTCGCACACAGCGCCGCCTCGGCGCCCGTGACCCGGAGGCCCTGCAGGTGATCGACGCGATCCAGCAGGCCTCGCTTCGTCGCTACCAGGATCCCACCTGGCTGGCCTCCACTGCGGCCCTACTCTCGAGCCCCTCATCGGCAGAGCGGGCGCAGGGCTACGATCTGCTCTCGCGAGCGGGCATCTACGCGATCCCACCTGCTGTGGAACTCCTCAACCAGCCTGAGCCGGCTGACGAGCCAAGCCGGCTTGGCAGGGCCCTCGCCTGGAGGTTGATCCACGAACTTGGTGAGTCGGCCCGCGAGCCCTTGCTCAGCTGGTTGGCCAGCAGCGATGTCCCCCGCTGGCCGGGTGTGCTGCGTGGGCTGGCTGCGTGTGGCTCGCGTCGCGAGGCAGACTATGTGCTAGCCCCCTTGCTCGTGATCGACTCGCCGCCAGAAGTGGTGGAGGCGGCCACCGACGCCTACCGGCGACTTGCTCGTGGCAGTGCGGTTCCTAGTCGGACCCAGGCCGTGGGTCGCCTGACCGAGCGTTTGGAGGCCCTGCTCGTCCCCAAGGCCCTCATGCCAGAAGAGATTCGCCTTGACGGCGATGGCTCACCCGACCTGACGGCCGACGACCCCGTCGCCATCGCCTCGATTCCTTCAGCAGAGCGAGGTGGCGACCCGAACCTGCTCGATGCGGCAACCCTCTTCGACCCGCAGACCAGCGGCATCGTTCGCACCCGGCTCAGCCGTCGCTTTCTCCGCGGCCTGCAGGCAGCTCATCTCTCCCGTGACCTGATGGCCCTCGCTACTGACGATCCGCTCGCCGTGCGTCTGGCCATCGTGGCACAACTCGAGATGATCTCGCTCTCCGTTGGGCTTGAGCATCCGCAAGCGTCGGCAGCGATCCTCGAATCCCTACAAGGCCCGAACGGCATCGAACCCCAACTCCTTGCTGACGTGATCGATGAAGCCGCGGAACGTGGTATGCACAACGCGGCAGCAACCGCCATCCGTGGCGTCGTAGATCATTTCGGACCGAGTGTCAGCGGAGGCGACGATGCCGGCCTGCCGAGTTCGATTCGTGAAGCCCTGCTGCGGTTGCTGGCCACGCCAGATCTTGAACTTCGGTTTCAGGCAGCGAGTACGTTGGTCGACCTCACGCGGGAACCTTTTGCAGGCTCGAGCCGCGTGGTCGAAACGCTCGCCTTCTGTGCCGACTCTGCTGGTGCTGATCGAGCGGTGATCGCGCATCCGCAACAAGCGGTCGCCGTGCACCTGGAGTCGTACCTCGCCCAGTATGGCTTTCGTTCGGAGCTCGCCGGCCGGGGAGTGGATGTCGTGCCCAAAGCCACGCACTGCGACACACAGTTGGTGCTGCTCTCGGCACGGCTTGGCGATCCGGAGGCGCTGGAGGTGGCCCAACTGATTCGCAAGCTGCCCGCCGATGAGCCGATTGCGGTGCTGATCGCGATCGACCCAGGCGACGACGCCGGCGCAGCCACATTTCGCCGTCAACTCGAAAGCCGTCTCAACGGTTTCGAAGGGCAGGGGCTCTTCTGGGTCACTCTTACCGATCGCCTGCCCACGCTCTTTGAAGCAGAAATCTCACCAGACACCGGTGAGCCGCTGGCAGAAGCAAGACTGGGCAGCATGCTGGATCGCATCGATCGCGAGTCCCTTCTCCTGGCACCGCGGCGATCCAAACTCGCCGCTGCACGGCTGAAACGTGGTGAAAAGGCCGTCCAGCAGCTCGCCGTCCTCGCTCAGCGGGGCATCGATGTGGAACAGGCCGTGGCCACCGTGATTCGCCAGCTCTCCCGGCGTCAGCACGCAGCCGCCTGCATTGCAATGCTCGCGGCCACCGATACCAAGGCAGCCCAGGCAGCCCTTGTCGAGACCGCCTGCCGGCCAGTTGAGGCGGATTCGCTCCGTAAGGCGGCAGCGGCAGGTCTCGACCAGAGCATCGATGCGTTTGGAATCCTCTTGGATGATGCGGCAGTAGCGGCATTCTTGCGTCGTTACAATGGTGCCACGGATCCGGTCCGCCGGGCCGTGCTGGAAGTGCTTGCATCGATCGACCCGATCGTTGCCACTTCCTCTGGCGATCAAGAGAGCGGCGCCCCCGCTCCCCAGCGTCGCTAGTCAGACCGCGCCCCTTGCTCGACGAGCTGCCCGCCAGCCGTCAAAGCACGTCCGATGCTCCGCAACACCCCCGACAACACTGCCTCTCCCTTACCGATCCGTGGGGTCGTCGGCGGGAGCAAGGCCATGCAGGAGGTGTATGCACTCACGCGGCAGGTGGCTGCTTCGAATGCGTCGGTCCTGCTGACCGGCGAAACCGGCACCGGCAAGGAAGTGATCGCTCGGGCCCTCCATGAACTCTCGCCACGTGGGAGCGGTCCCTTTGTGCGGGTCAACTGCGGCGCGCTGTCAGAGAGTCTGCTTGAGAGCGAGCTCTTCGGTCATGTTCGTGGGTCGTTCACCGGCGCGGTCGCCAACCGAGCAGGCCGTTTCGAAGCCGCCCATACCGGCACCATCTTCCTCGACGAGATCAACTCCACCACACCGCAGTTGCAGGTCAAGCTTCTTCGCGTGTTGCAGGAGCGTGAGTTTGAACGCGTGGGCGACACCGAGACGATTCGCGTCGACACCCGCGTGATCGCGGCGAGCAACCGTGAACTGCTCGACGAAGTTGCCCGTGAGCGGTTTCGCGAAGACCTCTACTACCGGCTCAACGTGGTGCCGATCTACCTACCGCCACTACGGGCCCGCCGTGAAGACATACCCCAACTCGTCAGTCACTTTCTCGAGATCTACAACGAGGAGAACGATCGGTTTGTCGTGCACATTCACTCAGACGCGCTCGATGCCTTGGTGAAGTACCACTGGCCCGGCAACGTTCGTGAACTTCAAAACGTGATCGAGCGATGTGTGGTGCTGGCCACAGGCGACGAGATTGATCTCGCACTCCTCCCCCCCACGATCCGTGGCGAAACCGTCGCTGTCAGTATGCCTGGCCGTGGCGGCGACCTCGACTCGCTGGCGAGGGAACTCGTGGAACAGGGCATGACCACCGCCGCAGAAGACGACGACAATCTTTTCGATCGCATCGTCAGCCGCGTTGAGCGGGAGTTGATCGCGCAGATGCTCGCGGCCTGCGGTGGCGTTCAACTCAAGGCAGCGGCCCGCCTCGGAATCAACCGCAACACGCTCCGCAAGAAACTCACCGAGCACGGGCTCGAAGAAAGCGAGTAGAGCGAGGACCGCTTAGCCTGCCCGCTCTTGGTGCAGGCTTACTCGTCACCCTTGAGTAAGTCGACCATCGCCCTACCCATGCTGAGGCCGACGTTCATGTAGGTTTTGGCGTTCCCGTTGTAATGGCTGTTGGAGGCGCCCCCCTGGGAAAGCGGGTGCGTGTAAACCGTGGCGACGCCTCCCTTGAACTCCGGATGCTTGCCCGGGTCGCTGACGGCGAACTGCGCATCGATGATGTTTTTTTCGGTTCCCGAGGCGTTGTCCTTGTCGGTTTGGCCGAGCGTCGCACAGACGAACTTTGCTGCCGGGGCGTCGAACTCCGTGCGGAGTGCCTTGATCAGGTTGACCAGGTTTTCCTCATACTTCTGTGCGTGCCCAGGGTTGTAGCGGTCCTTGTCCCCCTGCCACCAAAAGAACCCGGCGACCTCATACTGCGCTGCGCCCGGATAAAAGTCGCTGAGAGTGCGAAGCACATCTTTCGCGCGGGCCACGTCGCCGTCGTACTGCAATCCGGCCTGCCAGCCGATCGGTGTGGGCTCAGTCCCCTTTTCCCAACGGTCGGGGCTCTGGCCGTAGCCTGCATAGATATAGGCCTTGCCGTCCTGAGGGTCAGTGAACTCGTAGGGCGGTGAACCAGGCGGGAGCAGGTCCCAGCCCAGACTGCGGTTACCGATCGAACTCTTGAGGATCAGCACCGGTGCCCCGAGCGCGGTGCCGAGATGATGGCCGATGCCCTGCTCAATGCCAATCTTGCCCCCGGAAACAGTGAGCCAATCGTTCCGCTTGATGCCGCCCTTGCCACCGGGCCCGCCACTTCCTTGCGTATGCACATGGCGCACATCCTTGCGGACAGTCCACTTGCCGGAGTCGTCGACCATGAAGGGGTACAGGCCTGCGGACTTGACAGCGTGTTCGAGCGTCCCGTCCGTATCGCCCACGACCTTACCCATCTCGAGCGTGTTGGACTGCCCCATGATCAGGAACACCTGAACGGGCTTGCTCAGGTCCGCCGGTTGGCCATCCGGATCAGGAAGGCCGTCGTTCTCCTCCGCTGCTGATGTGGCCGTAACGAACAGAATGATGGCAATCACACGTACCAGGCTTCGCACGCCTCGGCGGTGAACGCGTTTTTTCTGATTTGATTTCAAGGAACTTTACCTCCACGGCGGGTGGGGTTCCCGGCTCGACAGTCGTGAGCAACGGTATCGCTTCCACACCGCCGGCATGAAAGATTTGCATCGCCTTGTCATCTACCATCCCGGTTCGAAGTCGCTTCCCCGAGCGGCTCGTCGACGGCTTCCCAAGCCTAGGCTACTCGCCTTCGTGCATTTCGCGAGCGTGATAGCTCGATCGCACCAGCGGGCCTGAGGCCACACTCGCAAAGCCCATCTGGCGAGCAAGCCCACCGAGTTCGTCAAACTCCTCGGGCGGCACGTACCGCTCGACTGGAAGCGAGTCGAGCGTCGGCTGGAGATACTGACCGAGCGTGAGGAAGTCGACGTCGTTGGCGAGGAGATCAGCGAAGACCTCGAGCAGTTCCTCTCGCGTCTCACCAAGCCCCAGCATCAGCCCGCTCTTCGTCTTCACCTCGGGCATCAGCCGTTTGGCATCGGCGAGCAGTTGCAACGTCCAG
>JBMTLP010000015.1:0-19342 GCA_049433245.1 Pirellulales bacterium | reverse complement strand
TGCGAGAAGTGGCGCAGGCTGGCATCTACATCGAAGAGGTCGAGGAAGAGCTCGTACAAAACGACGAATCGATCAGCCTCGCGCAGCGGCAGGTGGAGCTTTCACAGCGCGAAGTTGCTCGACTCGAGCAGCTCAAGGCCAACCGTGTGGTCACCGAGTCGGAACACGACCGTGCCCTTCGGGATGAACTCACCGCCATCAACACCCTCACGCAACTCAAGGGGCAGCAGCGGGTGCTGGAGAAGCGAAAGAATCGGCTCGCCGAAGGGCGTTTGCTCGCCGAAACGCAGCTCGAGAAGGTGCGGATTGATCTTGCTCGTACGCAGATCGTGTCGCCTTTCGATGGCGTGATTGTGAGCGACCCGGTTGAGCAGGACTCGTATGTCAGCAAGGGGTCGCCGCTCGTCACGATTGAAGACACAAGTGCCGCCGAAGTCAGAACCAACCTGCGGATGGACGAGGTCGCTCGCGTGTGGGGATCGGTTGCCTCATCGACCACCGGACAGCCTCATCCACCCCAAGGTGGGGGCGCCTACGATCTGCCCAACGTTCCGGCGACGGTGGTGTTTCAGCTCGGCGATCGGCAGTATCAGTGGGATGGCAATCTCTCGCGACAAGAAGGTGGTGGGCTCGACGCCCGCACCCGCACCCTGCCTTGCCGGGTGCTCGTGCCACATCCCGGAGAGGTGACCGCGCTTGATCAGTATGGGCAAGCGATGCTTCAGCTTCCCCCCGGTTCTCCGACCTCGCTGCTCCGCGGCATGTTTGTGCAGGTGGAGGTGCAGGTGGAAGCGGCGCGGAAGTTGGTGGCGGTGCCGGCCGATGCGGTTCGCCCCTCGGGCGATGTTTGGCTGGTTCGCGACAACGAACTGGTGATCATCCGGCCCACTCGCGTGCATGCGAGTGATGATGCGGTGCTCTATGCCGCTGAGGGTTCTGGCATCCTGCCGGGCGATCGTGTGGTCGTCAGCCAGCTTTCAAACCCCTATGACGGAATGGCGGTGCAAGAGGCGGCGGTTCCCGGGACTACCCAGTCGCAGGCGAGCCCACCCGAGACTCCCCGCCTTGCTCGAGAGGAGAACTGAGCGATGCGTAGCGTGATCCGCTGGACCGTTCAGAACATGCCTGCGATGAACACCTTGGTGGCAGCGGTGCTGCTATTGGGGGCGTTCTGCTTCTACGCCATGCGCCGCGAAGTGTTTCCAGAATTCGATCTCGAGATCGTGCTCGTCACAGTGCCCTACCCGGGGGCCACGCCCGAGGAAGTGGAAGAGGGTATCTGCCAAAAGGTGGAAGAAGCCTGCCGCAGCGTTGCCGGCATCAAGAAGCTCACCAGTGTTGCTCAAGAGAGCTCGGGCTTCTGCGTGTTTGAGCTGCAGCCCACCGTTGACGATGTGCAGAAGGTCGTCAGTGAAATCCGTTCGGCGGTCGATCGCATCCCCAGTTTCCCGGAACTCATCGAAGACCCCAAGGTGGAGCAGATCACACTGCGTCAACCTGCGATTCGCGTGGGTGTGCTCGACACAACGGGCAAGCCGGTTACGGTCGACTCCGAAGCCGCGCTGCGAGTGATGGCGGAGAAGGTCCGCGATGACCTGCTTGGGCTGTCGAGCGTGTCGTCGGCCAGCCTCGTGGGGGCGAAAGACTACCAGATCGATATTGAGATGTCCGAAGACGCACTGCGGAAGTACGGGCTTTCGCTGCGGAAGGTGGCCGACATCGTTCGTCGCGAGAACCTAGAACTTCCGGGTGGCACGATTCGCAGCGACTCCGGTGAGATTCTGCTCCGCGGCAAGAACAAAAAATATGTCGGCGAGGAGATCGCAGAACTCCCGGTAGTCACGCTTCCTGATGGCATGGTGCTTACGGTGGGTGATCTGGGTGTGGTCCGCGATGAGTTTGCTGATGTGGCCAGCATCAACCGCATCAACGGGTTTGATGGGATGGTGGTGGCAATTGATCGCACCTCCAGCGAAGACCTCCTGGCGATGGTGGCCGACGTGAAACGCTACGTGGAGGAGACCAAGCTTCCAGAGGGCTACGCGATGACCACCTGGGCGGATCAGTCGGTCGACGTCCGCGATCGTCTCGACCTGCTCGTGAAGAGCGGCGCGCAGGGGCTCGTGATCGTGTTTGTGATCCTGGCTCTGTTCTTCGACATCAAACTTGCGTTCTGGGTGGCGCTTGGGATCCCGATCTCGATCCTGGCTACCGGGGCGTTGATGTTTGTCACCGACCAAACGCTCAACATGCTCTCGATGTTTGCCTTCTTGATGGCGCTGGGCATCGTCGTCGACGACGCGATTGTGGTCAGCGAAAACATTGAGCGTCATCGCCGGATGGGAAAGAGCCCTGAGCAGGCGTCGATTGACGGCACCGCAGAGGTGGTGCCGAGCGTGACGGCGAGCGTGGCGACCACCATCATCACCTTCATGCCGCTCCTATTTGTGTCGGGCGTGATGGGCAAGTTCATCGAGGTGATGCCCTTTGCGGTCATCTGCACCCTGGCGGTTTCTCTGCTGGAGAGTTGCCTGGTGTTGCCTGGCCACTTGGCCCATGAGAACAGCCTTGTGCTCTCGGTATTGGGAGCCATTCTGTGGCCGCTGAAGCCCGTGCTGTGGCTCATGAACCGGCTGCGGTTTGCCTGTGATGCCGGCATGGCTTGGTTTATCAAGAACGTCTACTCGCCCGTGCTCAACGTGGCGCTGGCCAATCGGCTGGCGACGTTGTCGCTTGGCGTGGCTGCGTTGGTCGTTGCTGTGGGCATTGTGCGGAGCGGCATCACGCCGTTCTCGCTGTTTCCCAAACTCGATGCCAACCGACTTCAGGCGAAGGTGGTGTATCCCGACGGCACGCCTGCGGCGATCACCGAGGAGGCGGTTGGCCGTATTGAGCGAGCTGCGTTTGAGGTATCGAAGAAGTTCTCGCGCCCCGAGGGGCCAGCGATTGTGCGACTTGTGCACCTTGCGGTGGGGCAGATCACGAGCCCCGGCGCGCTCGGCAACGATTCACGTACGACAGGCAGCCATGTGGGAGCGGTGACGGTGGAACTCGTCGACGCCGCCGACCGCGATGTGAAGAGCGAAGAGTTCATCAGTCAGTGGCGTGAGATTGCCGGCAGTTTTGTAGGCAGTGAAAGCCTCGTATTTGGTACGGAAAACATTGGTCCCGGTGGGAAGTCGATTGAGTTTAAGTTGCTCGCGCCGGCAGAGCCGGAGGGCGCGCGGCAACTCGATGCGGCGGTGGAGCGGTGCAAGGACTTCCTCCGCGAATACGACGGCGTGATCGACGTGGATGACGATTCACGGCCGGGTAAATGGGAGTATCAGGTGAAGGTGAAGCCAGACGCCGAGGCGATGGGCGTGTCGCTGGCCGACCTCGCGGCCACCATTCGGGCGAGTTTTTATGGAGAAGAGGTGATGCGGCTGCAACGCGGCCGGCATGAGGTGAAACTCATGGTGCGGTATCCCCGCGACGAGCGGCGAGACTTCACGGCGCTCGACGACATTCAAGTCGACGGTCCTGACGGCCTCGTGAGGCCTGTGAAGGAACTAGCCGATATCTCAATCGTGCGAGGCTATTCCGAAATCAACCGCATCAATCAGAAGCGTTCCGTCACGGTGTCCGCCGATATCGATCAGGCGGCTACAAGCCTGACCAGTTCTCAGGTCGTGGGCGACCTGCAGGAGCGTGTCATGCCTGCGTTGCTCAAGGAATTCCCTTTGCTGCGGGTGCGGTGGGAAGGGGAGCAGGAGCAAACGCAGGAGTCGCTCGGCAGTCTGGGCGTGGGCTTTATCGTGGCAATCTTTGCCATGTTTGTGTTGCTGACGATCGAGTTTAAGAGCTACTTCCAGCCCTTCCTGATCATCGGGATCATTCCGTTTGGTTGTGCGGGAGCGGTGTTTGGGCATGCATTGCTGGGGATGCCACTGACGATCTTCAGCATGTTCGGTTTGGTGGCGCTTGCGGGCGTGGTGGTCAACGACTCGATCGTGCTCGTGGACTTTATCAACATGCGGATCCGCGAAGGGCAGCCGGTGGACGTGGCCCTGCGGGAAGCTGGTTGCCTTCGATTCCGTCCGGTTTTCCTCACGAGTGTGACCACGATCGGTGGCCTGATGCCGCTGCTGCTCGAGCAGAGCTTCCAGGCACAGTTGCTGATCCCGATGGTGGCATCGATTGTGTTCGGTCTGGCGGCCACCACGCTGATCGTGTTGATCCTCGTGCCCGTGGCCTACTCGCTGTTTGGCTTGGCCGGCGAGCAGGAGCGGGCGATCGCCACAGCCGAGGCGCTGGCTAGAGTGCCGGCCGCTAACGAGAGCGAACCGATGCTACCGGCATGGGCTGGTGCGGAGCATGGATAGTCGGGGCGATCTGCTGCCCGCGGCGTTTTTTGACCGGCCGGCCGATCGGGTGGCGAGGCAACTGCTCGGCATGCACCTGGTGGCTCGCACTGAGGTAGGCGTGGTACGACTGCCGGTGTTGGAGGTGGAGGCGTATCTTGGGAGCCACGATCTCGCCTGCCATGGCAGCCGCGGTATGACGAAGCGCAACGCCACCATGTTTGGCCCGGCCGGATGTTGGTATGTCTACCTCTGCTACGGCATGCACTGGATGCTCAACATCGTGACGGGCCAGCCGGGCGTGCCGGCAGCGGTGTTGCTGCGAGGAGCGGGGCACTTGTTGGGTCCAGGGCGGCTGACGAAGGGGCTGGGCATCGATCGTACGCTCGATGGGACGGAGGCTGTGCCCGCGTCGGGCGTGTGGTTTGAGGACGTTGGTATCAAGGTGCCTCCGCGACGCATTCGCCGCACGCCCAGAATCGGCATCGGTTACGCGGGTGCGTGGGTGGAGAAGCCGCTGCGGTTTGTGCTTGAGTCGGCAGGGCCATGATTAAGTACCTCGGATCGAAGCGAACGCTTGTGCCGGTGATCGTGAAAGTGATCGAGGAGGCCGTTGGCGGCCGCAAGGCGGCCTGCACCGTGGCGGATCTGTTTTCAGGCACGTCGCGCGTAGGGCATGCTCTCAAAGCTGCTGGCTACCGCGTGCTCGCCAACGATCACAATACCTACGCCGCGACTCTCGCCCGCTGCTACGTCGAGGCCGACGCAGAAGACGTCTGTCATGAGGCGGAGCAGCTCATTCGCGAGTTCAACGTGCTGCCGGGAGCGGCCGGCTACGTCACCGAAACCTTCTGCCTGCGGTCGCGATTTTTTCAGCCAAAGAACGGGGAGCGGATCGACGCGATTCGTTAAGCAATCGCAGCGAAGGGGCTCAGGCCCGAGCTCGAGGCGGTGATGCTCGTGTCGCTGATGGAGGCGGCGGATCGGGTCGATTCCACGACAGGTCTGCAGATGGCGTATCTCAAACAGTGGGCTCCGCGGGCGAGCAACGACCTCGAGCTGCGGATGCCTCACGTGTTGCCGAGGGCCGCGGCGGGAAAGGGGCGGGCGAGTTGTACCGACGCGATCGAGGCTGCCGGATCGCTCACTGCCGACGTGACGTATCTTGATCCGCCCTACAACCAACACTCCTATCTCGGCAACTATCACGTGTGGGAGTCGCTCGTCCGCTGGGACAAGCCGGACGTGTACGGCGTGGCCTGCAAGCGCGTCGACGTTCGCGAACGTCGCAGCCCGTTCAACTCCCGCCCTCGGTTTTCAGCCACCATGCGGCAACTGCTCGAGGCGATCACGAGTCCTGTGATCGTGGTGTCGTTTAACAACGAGGGCTATCTCAGCCGCGACGAAATCGAGTCGATGCTCGCCGGCTTGTGGGGTGGCTGCGGCACCGTGACCACGATTGAGAACGACTTCAAACGCTACGTGGGGGCGCAGATCGGCATTCACAATCCAGATGGCCGCAAGGTGGGGAGCGTCAGCCACCTGCGGAACAAGGAGTTTGTGTATGTCGCCCAGCGAGCCCCGTCTGCTTAGCGTCGCTGTGCTTCCACTCGCACTCGGCCTCCCACCGGGAGATCTCGCCCCTCTGCGGCGAGCGAGGCGGTGAGTTCAAGCAGCAGCGTTTGGCCCACAGCAGGAGCGATGCCTGCAGCGAGCCTCGCATCGAGGTAGGGCTTCATCGCGCCCCGCAGGGTCTTATCGGTTGCAGGCCGCGAAGTGTCGCCCACAAAGTTACGGAGGTCTGCTCCCGCAAGCACGTAGGCCTGCCGCAGCGAATCAAACGGCGGGAGCGGCACCGCGAAGACCGCCACGGGTTGGCTCTCCTTGGGGTCGCTCAGCGTGAAGTTGAGCACGCCCTTACTCGGTGGCAGGAAGTCGGTGGGCACCTTGATGGCGAGGGTGTCGAAGGCGGCGCCGTAAAACTCGTCGACGCGAGCCACTTCGGCGTTGGCTGCCGTGCTCGTGCCGGTGGTGTAGGTGAGATTGATTTGGTAGCTGTCGGCAAAGGCGAGCCGCCCGGTGCCGAGGCTGCGGCGAGCGACCGGCACGAGGATCTGCGTGGTCACGCCGTAGGGGGTGGCGAGGTGCAGGTCGACCATCTCACCAGCGTTGCACAAGGCCAAGGCATCGTCACACGCGGGTGTGCTTGCCCGCAGCCCGCGTTCGATGGGAGCCGGGAGGCGCTCAGCAGACCCTGCGGGTGCTGGCAGTTGTTCGGCAGCGAGCGAGGGTGACGCCAGCGGCATCGCAGGCAGTGTGGCAACGCCCGGCGGAATGTCGGCCCGCAGCACCTCGCGGCTGATTAAGGTGATCGGCACCGGGCGACCGCCAGCAATCAGACTTGTGTCGTGTACGCTGAAGCCTCGCCCGATCAGGTAGAGGCTCGTGGTGCGTTCTGGATCGATGCCCGGGGCTCCGTACCAGCCAAGGAGTTCGGGGGCGAGGGCAGTCGTGCCGCTGGAGAAGAGTTCAAAGCCGCCGGCGGTGTTTTCGTAAGGCAGCTGAGAGGTCAGCGACTGCAGGGGCAACTCGCGATCGAGTTGCTCCGCGCGTCGAAGCAGTGGCCGCAGGGCGGTGGTGGGCAGTTGGCACGCAAGGCCCATTTCGCTTGCCGTGCTGTTTCGCAGGGAGGCAACCATTTGGGAGCAACGCACGGCCTCTTCCAGAGAGGGCTCGGTGCAGCGGGGGTGTGCCAGCGAAAACCAGTTGGTGCGAACGTCGAAGGTGACGGCCGGCACAAACGATGGCATCACGAGAATCGCGGTGCATTCTCGGATGCCAGGTTCGAGTTGCCGTGCGGCAAGGTCGGCGTCGGCGGATGGTCCGCAGAGGGTTTCGGCGAAGGCTGCGAGGCCGCTGCGGGTTGGGGGCGACTGTACCCGCGGATAAAAGCGCCAGCCAAACGTATCGCTGCCGTGCGAAAAGCCAACGACGGTGCGGTTGAGGGCAAGCGTGGCCATGTCGGTTTCGAGACGGCGGGTGTAACGACTCATCGCGGCCGCCGACATTCGGCCGCTGGCAAAGGCCATCGCCATCGCGATTTGAGTTTCGCGTCGGCGGGCGTAGGAGTCTTCGATGTTTTGCTCGTGGACGACCGGGTCGAGGGCAAACACATGCATCGGCCAGCGGGTCTGCACGTAGCGGTTGAACGCCATGCGAGCCACGGGCGAGGGGCTGGGGCCGTAGAAAGGGCTCGCTTCAGTTGTGAGCACGTCGCCACAGTTGGTGCGTTGCATGTCAACGGTGAGCTGGGCATCGAGCAGGGCCGACTCCACGAGGATGCCCCAGGCGAGGACGGCAGTCGTGGTTTCGCTGATCGGGCGCGTGGCGTGTGGATCGCCGCTGTCGAGTTGTCTGAAAAAATGGTTGCGACATGCATCGATCTCGTCGGCTCGTCGGCCACGAATCAGGGCAGGCAGGTTCCAGGCTGGAAGTTCCTGCCAGGTGAGGGCTTGCTCCGGCTGAGCGAGCAGGTCGTAGGCCGCCTGCAGTTCTTCTTCCAGGAATCCGCGAACGGTGCCGTATCCGATACAGGGGCGGCTGCTGGGCAAACTGGCCAGGGCCCGGTGGCTGTCGTTGATCAGGCGGGCGATCTGCTCCACGCCTGACGCCTCCACGAGTTGTGTGAAGGGAATCGGCATCCGACTGCGGCGGGTTTTTGCGGCGGGGGTAGTGGCGGGGGAGGCCGTGGGCAACCGTTCGCTGAGGGCGGTGATCGCAAACGTGCGGCGGGTCTCGTCGCTGGCATCGTGGGCCCACTGCACACACGATGGATCGTTGACGCACCAGGTCAGCGAGGGAGCGATGAGGTCGACCAGATCGTTGAGTACGAGGCTGCGAAACGTGCGGGGAAGCAGATCGTCATCGAGCACCGGCTCGGCGATGAGTGTTGCCTCGGCACCGTGGCCTCGGCGGGTGCGGCCACCGGGGAGGATCGAGATCGGCAACCGCACGAGCACCATCGCGTAGCCCGGTGCGTCGGCGATGTCGTCTCCTTCGTTGACTCGCCGCAGTTCGTGCAGGTGATTGAGGTACGCGGAGAGCTGGTCAAGGTGGAGCGTGGGTTCGAGTGAGATCGGTCCGCCGTCGAAGCGGAAGCCTTCAGGGCTTTCCGGGAAGGCCAGGGGCTGCGTGCGGCCGATGATGGCGGTGTCGGGACGGTCTACGCTCTCATTGCCGGTCGGCAGGAGCCGCTCAATCTGGTTGATCACGCTCGCTGAGCCGCCTGCCGACGGGAGCGGCACTTCATCCGGCCCACGTCGCCTGCCCGTGGCGGCTTCGAGGGCCAGTGCCATGCCGAGATACGACTGGTCGCTACGGCGCAGGGCTGCGTTGCTGCGGGAGGCGAACTGATCGAGTTGTGCTCGCAGCTGCTCTTCGTATTCGTAGCGATGCCGCAGCATTCGGCTTTGGCCCCACACGTCGGGATGCTTGACCACCACGGAGCCGTAGCTGTCGAGATGCCGCTCGAGCCAATCGAGGCGAGCTGCGAGTTCGGTGAGGTGCGGATCAGTCGGTGGTGGGGCTGCGTGGCGGTCGAAGCGAAGCGGGGCCGAGACGTGTTCCCAGAACCGGGTCAACTCAAACGTGTGGCCAGCCCGGGCGATCGTGAAGCACAGCAGTATCGCGGCGATGGAGGCGGCGACCTGATGCACGGGCCGAGGTAGAGAAGGGCGGGCCATGACGACCTCACGGGCGAAAAGTTGCAGTGTCGCTCTACTGGGTGGGATACTCCCCTGCTAGGGCTTCTGCATGGGTATCGGCTGTGAGGGGGACGTGGCTCCGCTGCAGTCGCGGCAAAAGAAGCTCAAACGGAGGGGCATCTGGCCGACCCTTCCGGCTAGTGAAAAGAGGAAAGGTCCCTGCGATGCGTGCTCACCAACAGCAACCAGGCGGGCGGCAACCGCTGGCCTGCATCATTCCTCCGTTTCTGCTTGAGCGAATGGCGGAGGCGGGTGATGCAGTGATCCGCCGACGGGCGGTGGTCGATCTGGCGCAGGCCACGGCGGTGTATGCCGTTCGTGATCTCGTGCGGTCGATGCCAACGCTGCTGGCCACGCCGTCGCCGGGGTGCTGTCGGGAACGACTTGTCTACGACGCCCGCGGCCGCGATGAGTTGCCGGGAACGCTCGTGCGGCGGGAGGGGGAACGGCGCAGCAAGGACCCCGCAGTCAACGAGGCCTACGACGCCTGCGGTGCCACTTACGACTTCTACCGGGAACTCTTTGATCGCAACTCACTCGACGACGCCGGCATGAGCTTGATCTCAAGCGTGCATGTGGGGGAGTCTGATGGCGAGGGCTATCAGCCGATGAACAACGCCTATTGGAACGGCTCGCAGATGGCCTACGGAGATGGTGATGGGGTGGTGTTTACCCGCTTTACACGGTCGCTTGATGTGGTGGCCCACGAACTCACGCATGGCGTTCAGTCGTTCACGAGCAACCTCGTGTATCGCGGTGAGAGTGGCGCTCTCAATGAGCACTTTGCGGATGTGTTTGGGGTACTTGTGCGACAGTGGTCGCAGGCGCGAGCGGCGAAAGCCGGGCTGCCGGTGCGGCGGAGTTGGCTGATCGGAGAGGAGTTGGTGGTACCTGCGGGCACCCGGCGGGCGGTGCGCGACATGCACCATCCCGGCACTGCGTTTGTGGAGGACCCGTTGCTAGGTACCGACCCTCAGCCTGGCCACATGAAGAACCGCTACCGCGGCAGCGCGGATCGCGGCGGCGTGCATATCAACTCGGGAATCCCCAACCGGGCGTTTGTGCTGGCGGCAGAGGCCCTCGACGCTGAACCCTGGGAGACGGCTGGTCGAATCTGGTACGACACGATGCTGGAGGTCCCCAGCCGGGCAGGGTTTGAAGATGCGGCGCGGATCACGGTGCGGGTTGCTCGCGACGGGCACGGTGCGGCGGTAGCCAAAATCGTGCGGGAGGCCTGGAAGGCTGTGGGTGTGACGGTGCCAAAATGAGAATCGGTTTCACGCAATCGGGTGGTTTTGCGGGGCTCGTGCTGAGTTGCCGGATCGACACCACTGTGCTCGAAGCGAGCGAGAGGGAGACTGTAGAGCAGTTGGTGGTCTCGGCGGGGATCGAGGAGTCGTGCGAGCGAGTCTCGGAGACATCGAGGGATACGGTGACCTACGAGATCGTGATCGAGCGCACCACGCTGGTGCGGGTCGTGTTTGATGAGATCCTGCTGCCTGATGCCGCTCGTCCGCTGGTGGCGTATCTCAAGGGGCGGGCCAAGCCCGGCCTGCTGTGAGGCGCAGCAAAGAGGCAGCGGGCAACGCTGCGGCCGTGGACGAACGGTGGGGCGCTTTCGAAGGGCAGGTACTGGCAGCGTGGCACGACGACGGCCGCACGATGACGCTGCTCGAGCCGTTTGCGTATGGCGATCCGGCGGGCATGCGGTGGTTCGCACCCCAAGGAAGCGAAGTCGACGGGGCGAGCATCCCCCAGGCCTTCTGGTCGGTGATTGGCGGACCGTTTGCTGGCCGGTTTCGCAATGCGTCGGTGGTCCACGATGTGGTCTGCATGGAGCAGACGGCCAACTGGCGCGATGTGCACTGGATGTTTTACGAAGCATGTCGCTGTGGTGGTGTGGCTGTGATGAAGGCCAAACTGATGTACCACGCCGTGTTTCACTTTGGGCCACGGTGGGAGGTGGAGACCACGCTGCTCGTTCGTGATGGTCGGGAGATCCGCCTGACTAAGCCTCGCGACATTTCACCTCCCTCTCCCACGCCTCTCGATGTGGCCGCGGCCGTGGCCTACTTCGCTAGCCACGATCCGCCAGTTGAGGAGATTCCGGAGGTGGAACTGGAACCTGCGGCAAGGTTGTGAGTTTTCTGTGAGCCGTGAACGCTGCGGCATTGGCGCAGCAAGTGGACGCTCGTGTAATGAACCGAGCCCCGTTGGCTTTGTTCTCGTTCACTTCTTCATGGTGTGCTCATGACGTCTCCGCGTTGGCTGCCAGTCTCCGAGAGGCGGAAGGCCATGACGTTGGCTGCGATCGTTGTGCTCAGCTTGGGCTGTGCACCGAGTGGAGAAGTCTTGTCTGAACCGCAAGTCGCAGCCGACGGCGGCGGAGCGATCGTGATCAGCGGGCCGCTGAGCGAGATCGATTGGAACGCCCACGTGGGGAAGCGAGTTTCGATTGAAGGCGAACTCGTGATCGTCGACACCTACGACCTGATGCGGTGGGGCGAAGTGAAGGTTGCTCGCGACCGCCTCTCCATTCCCACCAACCACATCGATCCCAACGATGCCGATCCACGCGAGAACTCCATCGCTGGTGGCAGCAACGTGGCAGCGGTCACTGCGGCTCAAAAGCAGAACGATCGCGGTGTGCTGATCCTCGACGATGGCTTCCGTGATCAAAACACGTTCCCGCCACGGTTGTTTCCAGAACTCGGTGGCTCGCTCCCCACCATCCGAACGGGCTCGGTGATTGAGGGCGTGTCGGGGGAACTGCAACAGCGGAGCAAGAACGTTGTTCTTGTGCCGAGTGCGCCGCTGACCTGGACTCCGGCGGAGCGGCCAGCGCGTCCGGTGCTCGGCGAGGCGGGGCTGACCGTGGCCTGCTTCAACGTGCTCAACTATTTCACGACGGTGGCGGACGGGACGAGCGACGCGCGAGGTGCCAGCACGCAAGCGGAGTTGCAGCGCCAGCAAGCGAAGTTGGTGGCAGCAATGGTGGCGATGCAGGCTGATGTGATTGGTGTGATGGAACTTGAAAACAGTGCCGCTGCTGAGGAACCGTTGGTGGCAGCCCTGAACCAAGCGGTGGGGGCAGAGGTCTTTCGGGCGTGCGGTGTGCCCGCACGGTTTCGCTCGGCCCCGGGAGGGAGCGATGCGATCCGGGTGGGGTTGATCTATCGGTCCGACCGCGTGGTCCCAGTGGGAGGTGTGTCGGTGGTTTCAGATCGGGCCTTTGGGCTTGCCCGCGCGCCGCTCGTGCAGACGTTCACTGCCGGCGTGTCGAGCAAGCCCTTTACGGTGGTGGTGAACCACTTGAAGTCAAAGGGAGGCTCTGACGACGCGGACCGGGAAAACAAAGACCGTGGCGATGGCCAAGGGGCTTACACGGCGGCGCGAAGAGCGCAGGCCCTTGCCCTGTGCGCGTTCGTCGAAGAACGAGAGCAGGCCGACGAGGACGCTCGGATACTGTTGATCGGCGACTTCAATGCCTACGCCCAAGAAGATCCGATTGATGCCCTCCGCGCGGCGGGCCTGGTGGACTTGCGGGAACGTTTTGGTGGGACGGGGCAGGGCGGCGAGCAGGACTATTCTTATGTGTACTTCGGCCAGAGCGGCACGTTGGACTACGCCTTTGGCACAGAGGCGATGGCCGCGGATGTGACGGGCGTGGCCACGTGGCACATCAACGCCGATGAGCCTCGAGCCCTGGACTACAACCAAGAGTACAACCCTGAGGTTCTGTACCGGCCAGATGCATTTCGTAGTTCCGATCACGACCCCGTGCTCATCGGGATCGCAGAATAGCGAGGGTAACGCCGATCGATTGGCATGGGCAGCCGGCACGGCTTCAAAACGCGGGCTAGGCTTGGAAAACGCCTCTTTCCACGCACCGCAAGCAGAGGAGATACCGTGCTTCGCCCGATGATTGGTCGTTTTTCAGCTCTTGTTGCCTTGTTCGGCGGGCTGTTCGCTGTGGCCCACCCGACTGATGCTGCCGGGCAGTCCCCGGGCGTCAGTATGCGGATCATTACGTTCGGTGAAACCCGCGATCAGCTCCAGGCCACACCGATCGAGCAGAGGCCCTACCGCCCTGGGCACTTCTACGGCAACGCCGTTCGCCGTCAGAACCGCCGCGGATCGAGCGCCCCCGCACCGCGGACAAGCTCCTCAAGCCGCAGCCAGTCGCAGTCGCGGAAATCGTCGTAACAGCGACCCGCTCGCCCCGCCCGAAATGGTTGATCCGCTACGCCTCGTAGCGGATCAACAGTTCGCCCGCTTCCACCGGGGTGCTCGGTGATACGAGCACCTCGGCAATCGTGCCGTCGCGTTCGGCGAGGATGGTGGTTTCCATCTTCATCGCCTCCAGGCTGAGAAGCTTTTGCCCCGCCTCCACCTTGTCACCCGTGTGCACGGCAACCGTGACCACCAGGCCGGGCATTGGCGCCCCCACTTCGGTCGGCTCACCTGGCGTAGCTTTCGGCCGGCGGGCTGTGGACGCCTCGAGCCCCTTATCGGTGATCGTCACACTCCGTGGCTGACCGTTGAGCTCAAAGAACACCGTGCGGGTGCCATCGGAGTGCGGTTCGCCAACCGACAACAGCCGGATCAGCAGCGTCTTCCCCGGCTCGATATCGCAGGCGAGTTCTTCGCCCGGCTTGATGCCCTCCAGGAAAGCGGGCGTAGGCAGGGCAGAGACCTGACCGTATGTCGCCTGGTGCTTGGCGAAGTCTTCGAAGACCCTCGGGTAGAGCACCCACGACACCACCTCCTTCGGCTCTGCCGGTCGCCCCAACAAGTCGCTGCACTTCATCGCAGCGGCTTCAAAGTCGGCCGGCGGCAGCGACTCGCCCGGACGGCCGGTGAGCACGTCGCCATTCTTGACCACCCGCTTGATCACCTCCGGCGGGAACCCTCCCGGTGGCTGACCCATGCGGCCCGCGAGCAAGTCGAGGATGCTCTCCGGGAAAGCCATCTCACGATCGGCAGTCAGCAGATCGCTTGCCTTCATGTCGTTGGTCACCAACAGCAATGCCAAGTCGCCCACGGCCTTGCTCGTGGGGGTGACCTTGACGATGTCGCCCACGAGCGCGTTGACATCGGCATAAGCGCGGCAGACATCTTCCCAGTGGTCGCCAAGGCCGAGAGCCTTGGCTTGCTCGAGCAGGTTGGTGAACTGCCCGCCAGGCATCTCGTGCAGGTAGAGGTCGGCGTCGGGGGCCTTCATGCTGCATTCGAAGGCGGTGTAGTGCTCGCGGACCGCTGACCAGTAATGGGCCAGATGCCGCAGCGGCTCGGGGTTGAGCTTTGTGTCGAGCGGCGTGTTGCGGGCAGCCTCCACGATCGCGTTGAGGTTGGGTTGGCTGGTGAGACCGGCAAAGGGGGCCATCGCACAGTCCACCACGTGGGCTCCCGCTTCAGCGGCGGCCAAGCAACTCGCCAGGCTCGCGCCGCTCGTGTCGTGGGTGTGGAAGTGGATCGGAATGTCGATCTCCTCCCGCAGGGCCGACACCAACTTTCTCGCCGCGAACGGCTTGCAGAGGCCGGCCATATCCTTGATGGCCAGCATGTGGGCCCCATGCTGCTCCAGCTCCTTCGCGAGCTTCACGTAGTAGTCGAGGGAGTATTTCGTGCGGGTAGGATCGAGCACATCTCCCGTGTAGCAGATCGCCGCTTCGCAGATGCCGCCTGACTCGATCACCGCGTCCATCGCTACCCGCATGTTCGGCACCCAGTTCAGCGGGTCGAACACGCGGAACAGGTCGATGCCGCCAGCTGCGGCTTCCTTCACAAACGCCTGCACAACGTTATCGGGATAGTTGGTGTAGCCGACGGCGTTACTCGCCCGCAGCAGCATCTGGAAGAGGATGTTGGGGACTCGCGTCCGAAGCTCCGACAGCCGCTCCCAAGGGCACTCCTTCAAGAACCGCATTGACGTGTCGAACGTGGCCCCACCCCACATTTCGAGTGAGAACAGCCCCGAAGCCAAGTGCGCGTAGGCATCCGCGATCGCCACCATGTCGTAGCTTCTCATCCGCGTCGCCAACAGCGACTGGTGGGCATCGCGCATCGTGGTGTCGGTGAGGAAAAGCTGCTTTTGCGTGGTGACCCAACGGCAGAACGCCTTCGCGCCGAGTTCCAGAAAGCGGGTGCGGGCACCGGCAGGTGGGGCTTCGATGTGGGCGAACGATGGAACTGGAGCCTCTTCCCGACGTACCGCAGTCGGACGACCCTTGACCAGCGGGTTGCCGTTGACGATCACGTCGCCGAGATACTCAAGCAACTTCGTGGCCCGGTCTTGCCGTACCGGAAACTCAAACAGGTCGGGCGTCTCGTCGATGAAGCGGGTGGTGCAGTCGCCCGCCAGAAACGCGGGGTGCGTGACCAGGTTGATGAGGAACGGGATGTTGGTTTTGACCCCACGCACCCGAAACTCCTGGAGGCACCGTTCGATATGGCTGGCCGCTTCGGTGATCGACAGGCCGCGGGCCGTGACCTTCACCAGCAGTGAGTCGTAGTAGGGGGTGACGACAGCACCTGAAAAAGCCGTGCCTGCGTCGAGCCGGATGCCCATGCCACTGGCGGAGCGGTAGGCCGTCATGCGGCCATAGTCGGGCAGAAACCGGTTCTCTGGATCTTCGGTGGTGACGCGGCACTGCAGCGCCACCCCCATCGACTTGATCGATGCCTGGTCGGGCAGCCCGATCTCGGGATCGGCAAGCGTGTAGCCCTCGGCCACCCGTACCTGCCGTCGCACGATGTCGATGCCCGTCACCTCTTCGGTGACCGTGTGTTCCACCTGAATCCGCGGATTGACTTCGATGAAGTAGAACTGCTTCGTTTCGTCGTCGACGAGGAACTCCACCGTGCCTGCGTTTTCGTAGCGGGCCTGGTTACCAATTGCGAGGGCCGCCTCGCAGATCTCGCGCCGCAGCCCTGCGTCGAGGCTCCAGGCCGGGGCCACCTCCACCACCTTCTGATGCCGACGCTGCACGGAGCAGTCTCGCTCAAACAGGTGCACGAGGTTGCCGTGCGTGTCGCCGAGGAGCTGCACTTCGATGTGCTTCGCGCGGCGGATGAACTTCTCCACAAACACCGCATCACTGCCAAAGGCAGCCTTCGCCTCGCGTTGGGCAGAGGCGAGCGCCTCGGGCAGGGCGGCCTCGTCTTCAACCACCCGCATGCCGCGGCCACCGCCGCCATGCGCGGCCTTCAGGATTACCGGGAAGCCGAGGTGGTGGGCGGTGGCGAGTGCCTCGTCGGAGGACGTGACCGCCTGGGAACTGCCTGCCAGGATCGGCACCCCCGCCTTGGCGGCGAGTTCGCGGGCGGCGGTCTTGTCGCCAAGTTGCTCAAGGAGCTCTGGCCGCGGTCCAACAAACGTGATTCCCGCCTTTTGGCAGGCCCGAGCAAAGGCCGGGTTCTCCGAGAGAAAGCCGTAGCCAGGATGAATCCCGTCGACGCCATGCTCAGCGGCTACCGCGATGATCGAGTCGATATCGAGGTAACTCCGCAGCGGCTCCCCGGGCTTGCCGACCACATAGGCTTCGTCAGCTTTGAAGCGGTGGAGTGCGAAGCGGTCTTCGTGGGCAAAGATCGCGACCGTGCGAATCCCCAGCTCATGCACCGAGCGAAACACGCGGATCGCGATCTCACTGCGGTTGGCGACGAGGAGCTTCGTGATGGGCCGCATAGGGGGTTCCGTGGCTGAGTGTGGCGTGCGGTGGACGGCAGACGAGCAACCGCCGACGCAGCAGACACACGCCCGACCGCTCCGACCCCGCCCGCTGTGGACGTCGACAATGTAACCGGCAGCCTGCCGCGAACCCAGCCACCCATGCTCTCTCAGCGTCGGCGGGGCTCTTCGGCATAGCTGGGACGCAGATACGCGGGGGTGAGTGTGGCCGCATCGGCAAACAGTCCCGCTTCGGCGAGCCGCACGGCGAGCAGAACCGCGTCGGCGGCGGCTGGCCGCTGCGGATCGGGGGGCGGGCGTCGCAGGTCGGTCCGTTCGATCAAGGAATCGTGCACCAGCGGGCTGATGACCGCCGCAGCCTCGGGCAGCGACGCGATCCAGGCCTCGTGCGAGAGCAAGACTGAGTCGGCGACGTTCCAGCCGGAAGGCGCGGTCGGTGCTCGCCGGGCTGCGGTGGCATGCACCTCTCCGCGGCCGGCATCCAGGGCCACGTGCACCTGCTCCGTCTCAGGCCAACGCTCCAGCAACCAACCGGAGCCACGGTGAGCGAGGAGGTCGAACGAAGAAATGCCCACAAGCCGGCACCCACTGGCCCAGGCCAGCACCTTCGCCGCCGTGACCCCAACCCGCAGCCCTGTAAAAGAGCCAGGCCCCACCACGACCCCCACAAGGCTCGCCTCCCGCGGACGCCACCCGGCGGCGTGGCAGGTCCGCTCGATGCCGCCAGCAAGCAGCCGGGCATGATCGGCCGGCGACTCAAACGTTTCGGAAAAAATCGGGACGACCCCCTCGCTTCCCAGGTCGGCATCGCGGCCTCCGAGGACCGGATTGGCTGCCGCGACCGAGCCCTGCGGGAAGCTCGTGTCGATGGCAATCACGCGGGTAAAAGAGGGCGGAATTGTCGGCATGGGATTTTCCAGAGGGATCAGGCCGATTAGGATACCCTGCTGGCAATCCCCTCAGAGTTGTAGACGAGCGTGAAGCGGGCCATTATCAGCGACATCCACGGCAACCTCGAGGCTCTCGAGGCAGTGCTGAAGGATATCGATCAGCAGGGCGTGGAAGAAATCTTCTGCCTTGGTGATGTGGTCGGCTACGGCCCGAACCCGTGCGAATGCGTGATGCTCGTTCGCGAACGCTGCCGGGTGGTGCTTCTCGGCAATCACGATCAGGGGGCTCTTTTCGATCCTGATGGCTTCAATGTTGGGGCCGAACGAGCCATCCGCTGGACGCGAACGCAACTCGAGCGCCACGATCGCCTCGGTCGCAATGCCGACGACCCGCTTGCTGACTTCCTCGGCGAACTGCCGAGAACGCACACCGACGGTGCCTGCCAGTTTGTGCACGGCTCCGCCCGTCGCCCGCTCGATGAGTACGTGTTTCCGGAAGACATCTACAACCCCTTGAAGATTCAGCACATCTTCGAGTTGGTGCAGACGTACTGCTTTCAGGGCCACACTCATATCCCTGGCATCTTTACTCCCGACCCCCAGTTTGAGTCGCCTGAGTTTGCGCAGGGCGAGTTTGAATGGCGGCGGCAACTGCCTTCGAGCAAGGCCATGGTCAACGTCGGCTCAGTGGGCCAGCCCCGCGACGGCGACGTCCGCTCCTGCTACGTGATTCTCGAGGGCGTTGGGAGTGACCTGAGTGTGCGGTTTCGACGCGTGCCTTATCCGGCAATTGAAACCTGCAAGAAGATCCATGCCATCCCAGACCTCGACAACTTCCTCGGGGATCGGCTGCTCCAAGGTCGATAGCGGCTTGGTCTGCCAGCCTCTCTGCTCCCCGTGAACTGACCAGGAACACAACTGTTGGAACGTCGCTACATCCTCTTCATCGCCCTCTCGTTGGCGATTGTTTTTGGGAGCCAACTCCTTCAGGCCACTTTTTTTCCCAAGCCGCCGGAGCCTGAGGCGGGGCTGGCGGTTGATGAGCAGGAAGCGAATCGCGACGCTGACCCTGGCGCTGCGGCGGATCAGACGGCAGCAGCAGGCGATGGTGCACCTGCGAGTGACGTGAGCAATGCGGAGTCAAACGCAGATGCGGCAGGTGATGCCCCCGCTTCTGACGGCGATGGCCTCGCCAGCGAGAACGCTGACGCTGCGGCTCCGGCAGCCCCGCGAACGCGGTGGACGTTAGGCTCGCTCGATCCCGAGAACGCCGCCGGCATGCTCGTGACCCTCTCCAGTCGCGGTGCGGCCGTGGAGCGGATCGAACTTGCAGGCAAGCAGTACCACGACCAAGACGACCGCTCCGGCTATCTCGGCCATCTCGCCCTCACGACCGACCCTGCGGGATGTCGCGTGCAGGTGGTGGGCCCAGGCACACCCGCTGCGGCTGCGGGGCTCGCTGCCGGGGATGTGATCGTGCGGGCGGCTGGGGCTGCCACGATCGATCCAGTCGGATTTGGCGAGGTGCTCACGGGTACAAAGCCGGGCGAGCAGATCGAGCTAGAAGTCATGCGAGGTGGCAGTTCCCAGACTCTCACCGCCACCCTCGGATGGCGTCCGCTGGAAGTGGTGCGGCCGGAACGGCTCGGCAAG
>JBMTLP010000014.1:0-19415 GCA_049433245.1 Pirellulales bacterium | reverse complement strand
TGCAGGCCGCCCGGAGGTGTGTCTTCATCGGCGGGCTGCCCATCGCTGCGGAGTACGATAGCGTCAACGCTGGAGACGTGAACCATCGTGGCCCCAGCCCGGTGGGCGGCTTGGGCGATATGCCTGCTCCCGTCGACGTTGGTTCGCCACATTTCGTCGTAGTGTCGGCGTCCGATATGCACCATCGCCGCGGTGTGGATCACGAGATCGGCACCCTCGCACGCCTGGGCGAGAAATGCAGTGTCGCTGAGCCGGCCCTGTGAGATCTCCACGGGAAGATCGGCGAGTGACCGATCGACGCTCTGCGGTCGGGGCCTCACGATGGCCCGCACTCGCAGGCCTCGATTGTGCAAGAGTCGCACAACATTGTTGCCCACGAGGCCCGTGGCCCCGGTGACGGCCACGAGTGACCCTGGCTTGAGAAATCCGTCGGCCTCACGCGGTGAGGTGTCGCGGGAGGGGAGCGGCGAGGAAGATCCCGGTCGAAATGGCTTGGTATGTGCAATCATGACGGATTCTGCGAAACGGTTTGGGTTGCCGTGTGGGTTCTTTCGCTCCGTCCGCCGAACCCACGTATCAATAGTAGTTCGACATTTCCACGCAGGCCATTTTTCTTTGTGCCAGGTTTTCTCGTCGTGCGAGACAGGAGAGAGATGACGTTGCCCACAGGCTCGTCTCAAGTTTTTTCCGGGGGGAAGACGAAGGTGCTTCCCGGTGTGGGCATTCTGCCGATCGATATGGCTTGAGGGACTGGTCGAGCCTGTGGGCTCTGCCGCCTGAGAGGAGGACGAGGGTGGCCGAGGTATCCGTAAAGCCGGTGACGACCCGCGGCGAGCAGCGGCGATTCGTCGACCTGCCGTGGCGGATTTACCAAGACGACCCCTGCTGGAGACCACCTCTGCGGATGGCCCAAGAGGAACTCCTCGGGTTCCGGCATCACCCCTTTTACGACCGGTCCAAGAGCCTCAGTTTTCTGGCCACCCGTGGTGGTCGCGATGTGGGGCGGATCACCGCCATCGTCAACGCTGGCCATGTTGAGCGATATGGGGAAAACCGAGGGTTTTTCGGGTTCTTCGAATGCGACGATGACCTCCCGGCGGCGGAGGCGCTCTTCACGGCAGCCCGAGACTGGCTCGATGCTCAAGGCATGAGCACGGTGCGGGGACCCACGAATCCGACGCTCAACTACGAGTGTGGGCTGCTGATCGACGGCTTTGATACGCCGCCGTTCTTCATGATGACCCACAACCGCCCCTACTACGCCGATCTCGTGGAGGCACAGGGGCTCGGGAAAATCGAAGACCTCTACGCCTTCTGGGGCGAAATGTCGATGCTCGACACCGTTGACTCCAAACTCGGGGTGATGGTCGAGGGGGTGAAGGAACGGTTTGGTGTGACGGTGCGTCCGCTGGATCAGAGTCGGTTTGCCGACGAGGTCAAGATGTTTCTCGACATCTACAACTCCAGCCTCGGTGGCACCTGGGGCTTTGTGCCCCTTACCGACGGTGAGGTGCGACACATGGCACACAGCCTGAAGTACCTGATCGTTCCGGAGTTGGCACTGGTTGCCGAGGTCGATGGAAAGCCGATTGGGTCGGTGTTTTGCCTGCTCGACTACAACGATCGCATCAAGGCAATCAACGGTCGCTTGTTTCCCTTTGGCTTCCTCCAGTTGCTCTGGAACAAGCGGGCGATCAAGCGGATGCGGGCAGTCAGCACGAATGTCGTGCCGGAATACCAAGCATGGGGTGTGGGGCTCGTCTTGATGGCGGCGCTGGTGCCACGGCTCTACGACTGGGGCATGAAAGAAGTTGAGTTTTCTTGGGTGCTCGAGAGCAATCATCTCTCGAAGCGGACGCTCGAACGTGGCGGTGCGATCGTCACCAAAAAATACCGCCTCTATCAGAATGACCCACCGTTGGTCACGGCGACGAAGTGACGATTGGCTGACGGCCTTCCGCGACCACGGTGCCCGTGCTCACGCCCCCTGCTGTGCTGCCCACGATCACGCGTGACGACGACATGGCGTTGCTCGTTCTGGCTCGTCGAGACCGGCTACGGCGGGACGTGCTTGGCTGGCTTTGGCGGTGCTGCTGCTCCCACCGCATGGATCCATAGTTGATGCCGGAGAGGTTGAACGACCGGTATGGATTCCGCGGGCTGATCGCAAACGAGGGCGTGGCCGCTCCCGCCATGACGACGACAGCCATGACGATCTTCACGCTGCGGGGGAGAAGGCGGATCATGACAGGACTCCAAGCAGGTTTGTGGACACGCCCTACGACTGCTGGCCGGGGCGCTTGGGACGGTAGCCAACAGAGGTGCGGCCTCGGCTGTGCCTGCTCGACCTGGAGTGGCCAGGTTTGCCGCGGATGTGGTCGCCGCTCGTGGCCTCGGTGATCGCTCGCGAGGCCTCGCGGCGCTTGCGGTCGAGAGCTTCCTTGGGAGCGCGTTCGGGAATCAGGCAGTCGCACCCGCTGCCGATCAGATCGGTACGGCCAGCCTGCTCCAAAGCACGGCGGACCTCGAAGTAGTTTTCTGGTTTGAAGAACTGCAGCAGCGCCCGCTGCATGCGACGATCGCGAAGACCCTTGGTAACGGTCACCGGCTTGTTCGTCATGGGGTCGAGCCCGGTGTGGTACATACACGCGGCGATGTCAAAGGGGCTCGGAATAAAATCCTGCACCTGATCGGGCCGGTAGCTGTTGCGTTTGAGAAACAGTGCCAACTCGATCATCTCTTCGACACCGCTGCCGGGGTGGCTGGCGATGAAGTAGGGCACGGTGAATTGCTTCTTGCCGACGCGGCGGCTGGCTGCGCGAAACTCCTTGTCGAAGGCCACGAAGTCATCGGCAGACGGTTTCTTCATCAGGGTGAGCACGTCGGGATCGACATGTTCAGGGGCGACTTTTAAGTGACCACCCACATGATGCTCCGCAAGTTCCGCGAGATACTCAGGGTCGCGGCGGGCAAGATCCATGCGAACACCACTGGCTACGAGCACTCGCTTCACGCCCTCCACTTCGCGGGCGGCCCGCATGAGGTCTTTGAGCGGCCCATGGTCGGTGCCGAGCAGTTTGCAGATCGTGGGATGCACACACGAGAGCCGCCGGCATTTCGCCTCAACCTCCGGCCGTGTGCAACGCATCTGATACATGTTGGCCGTTGGGCCGCCGATGTCCGAGACGGTGCCCTTGAAGTCGGGCTGGGCTGCCATCGACCGGATCTCCGACACAATCGACTCTTCTGAGCGGCTTTGGATGATGCGGCCTTCGTGGGCGGTGATCGAGCAGAACGTGCAGCCGCCGAAGCAGCCACGCATGATCTGGACACTCGTCTCCACCACTTCAAATGCAGGAATCTTGGCGTTGCCGTACGACGGATGAGGTCGGCGGGTGAAGGGCAGGGCATACACCCTGTCCATCTCCTGCTCGGAGAGCGGGAGCGCCGGTGGATTGATCACCACCGACTCCCGGCCGTAGCGTTGCACGAGTCGCTTGGCGTTGTATGGATTGGTTTCGAGGTGGGAGATGCGGGTCATCTCGCAGAAGGCTAGCGGATCGCTCTTCACAGCGTCGTAGTCAGGTAGTTGCAGGGTGTCGTCGCCGTGTGGAGGTGGCTCGCTGGCCCCCAATCGGTAGGCCACGCCACGCAACTCGCGAAGCTCGGCCAGGCTCTTCCCTTCGGCGATCCCCTTCGCGACGTCGAGGACCGTTCGTTCCCCCATGCCAAACACCACGAGGTCGGCCTTCGAATCAAGCAGAATCGAACGGCGGACCGTGTCGCTCCAGTAGTCGTAGTGCGCGATGCGGCGGAGGCTCGCTTCCACGCCTCCTGCCACCACGGGCACTCCGGGAAAGGCTTCCCGCGAACGCTGGCAGTAGGCAAGGGTGGCTCTGTCGGGCCGCTTGCCGATCTCGCCATTGGGTGAGTAGGCGTCGTCGTTGCGGACCTTCTTGTTCGCCGTGTAGTGGTTGATCATCGAGTCCATGTTTCCGGCAGAGATGCCGAAAAACAATCGCGGACGGCCGAAGACTCGCCAGGCGTCGCAGTTCCGCCAGTCGGGTTGCGAGAGAATCGCCACGCGGTAACCAGCGCCCTCCAGCAGCCGGCCAATCAGGGCGTTTGCAAAGCTCGGATGGTCAACGTAGGCATCGCCGCTGACAAGCACGACATCGACGGCATCCCAGCCCCGCCGCTCCATATCGGCCCTCGACATCGGCAGAGGGTCGGCCGGTCTGTTCGTAGATGGCTCCAAAATAGGCAGGGCGAGCAGCACGGGAGCGAAAAGCCAAGGCTGGAAAGGGTCGGATCGTGCGAGGCATACCAATCGTAGCACCCCGCCGATGGCTCGGACGTCGAAAAGGCCGCTGGTTTCCCGGAAAGTAGGGCTGGTATGCTTCCATACTCTACGGTGAGAGGTGGCTTTCGGCCGCGGCGGTGGACGCTGTCGCTTGCAGGGACGATGACCTTGGAAACAGCCTTTATTCGACGCTTCATCGCACCCCCTGTGGCAGCAGGCGTGGTTCTCTGCCAGGCCGTTGCGGCTGGGGCTGCAGAACCGTCTGGAGTGGCCTTTCCCGAGCCCCTGGCGATCTCCAGTGCCCTCGCTGACCTCGCCAGCAACGACTACACCCGGCGCGAGGCTGCCTCCCGCGAACTGTGCCAAGGAGGGCCGGCGGTGATCGGCCCGCTGGTGCAGGCGATCGAAGCTTCAGACGACCTGGAGGTGTCGACGCGAGGCATTGAGATTCTCCAAGAACTGTTGACCGGGGATGACGAGGAGGCTGCCGCGGAAGCCGAGCGGGTGCTCGAGCACCTGAGCGGCCACGACGATGCCGCCGCGTCCAGGATGGCGATGGCCACTTTGGAATTTCACAACTTCGCGATCGCCGAAGAGTCTCAACTCCGGCTGGAATCCCTCGGTGCGAATCTCGAGCCGACGATGCTCCCCGATGGCCGCGTTGGGCTGCATGTCACCCTCAACGACAGTTGGACCGGCATTCCCGACGATCTGCGGCTCGTGAGTCGGCTGCCGCAGGTGCTGCAGTTGAGCATTCACGGGGTGCGGCTCGATGATCAATCGGTGAAAGAGCTTTCGCGACTGCGGCGGATCGATCAGCTGGCGCTGTTCAATACGGATGTGTCGGATGAGTCGGTCACACGGCTGGTGGCGGCGCTGCCCCACACCAAGGTGGACGTGCGTCGGGGAGGAAAACTGGGGGTGGGCGGGCAGCCCCTGCTCGTGCCCTGTGTGATCACCCAGGTGCAGTTGGGATCGGCTGCTGACAAGGCTGGCATCCAGGTCGGCGACGTGATCCGCAGCTTCGATGGCCAGCAGGTTGAAAACTTCGAGGACCTCACCAACAAGATTGGTGCTCACGGGCCCGGCGATGAGGTGGCCGTTAGGGTTGAACGCGGCGGCACCGTTTTCGAAACAACGCTGGCCTTGGACGGCTGGCAGTAAACGACACGCCGAGGCCGCTCATGGCCTTGTATGGGAGGAGCCTGACGGCGATGGGTGAACCGGTTGAAGTCCATTGGCACGAGCACGCGGTGAGCCGCGCTGAGCGTGAGGCCACCGCGGGGCATCGCGGGTGTGTCGTCTGGTTCACAGGCCTCTCAGGGAGCGGCAAGAGCACGCTGGCCAATCTGGTCGATCATCGCCTGCATGCAGCTGGACTACGAAGTTTTGTGCTGGATGGCGACAACGTGCGGATGGGGCTCAACGCTTCCCCGGCAATGCTTGAACCGCGCTATGGCCGCGACTACGCCGCCCGCTTCGGGCTCAGTTTTGCGGCGGAAGATCGTACGGAAAACATCCGTCGCATCGGGGCCGTGGCGGGGCTGTTCACGCAAGCCGGCCTGATCACACTCACCGCGTTCGTCAGCCCCTTCCGAGCTGACCGGGATGCCGTGCGAGCTGCCCTCGACAGCGAGGACTTCGTCGAGGTGTATGTGCAGGCGCCGCTTGAGGTTTGCGAAGCCCGCGATCCCAAAGGACTCTACAAGAAGGCCCGATCCGGTGAGATTCGAGACTTCACCGGGATCCATCAGCCCTACGAATCGCCGCTCTCCCCCGAACTCACGCTCGACACGTCGACGTCGACGCCCGATGCCCTCGCAGGCGAGGTACTCGCCTACCTCGCGGGAACAGGCCGCATTCCCGCGACCGTTTGCTGACACCTGCCAGCGAACGCAGAGCATCCCACCTGCCCGAAACGCTCCAGAGGCTCCGGCAGGCTCTGCCTCGCTCAGCGAGGACCAATCAGTTCCACCACGTTGCCGTCGGGGTCTCTGACGCAGGTCAGAAACATTCCCGGGGCGAGATCTTCCGGCAGGGAGATGGGCGACTTGGCCATCGGCTTCACACCCATCTTGGCGAGGCGAGCGAGGGCCTCGTCGGTGTTTTCCACCATGATCGTCAGATAGCGGAAGCCGGTGTGGGAGTGGATGAACTCGTTGTCGCCGGTACGAGGCGTGGTGCCCGCGACCTGCATCAGCTTGAGCTTCGTGGCTGTCGGTCCGTCTCCCAACGCGAGCACACGAATCGAAAGTGGCTTCTGATCGGTGAGACCGGCGCTCGCGGCAAGCTCTGCGGGCACGTCGAAACTCTCGAGTTGCCGAAAGCCAACGCCCTGTGTGTAGAAGGCCACCGACTTCTCCAAGTCGCTGACCACCGTGCCGAGGTCGATCGTGGTCCTTGGAAAGGTCACCTCATCAGCCACCACGTGGCTCATGGAGGCGAACGTGGCGAACGAGAAGGCGAGCGTGAGAGCGAGGCGGTTCATGCAAGGAACTCCAAAAAAGGATCTTTAGGCCGGCAAGGATAGCCCGGCCCATGAGACTTCCTCAACCATTTCTCGGCTGGCAAGCGACAGGCCCCGCGAACTGGGGACGCCACTCAGACGCCCCAGTTCGTAGGACCGTGGTTCTAGTCAAGGAAGCCGGAGAGTTCTTCGCTGCGGGCGGGAGCCTGGAGCTTCCGCACGGCCTTGGCTTCGATCTGCCGAATCCGTTCGCGGGTCACCTTAAAGATGTGCCCGACTTCTTCCAGCGTGTAACTGTAGCCATCACCGAGGCCATAGCGGAGCTTGATGATTTCCCGCTCGCGGTACGACAGGCTCTTGAGCACCTTGCTGATCCGGTTTCGAAGCATCTCCTGAGCCGCACCAACGGCTGGGTTTTCAGCCCCAGTGTCGGGCAGCAAGTCACCAAAATGACTGTCTTCACTGTTGCCCACTGGCCGATCGAGGCTGATCGGGTAGCGGCTCATGGCCGTCACGCGACGCGTTTCATCGACAGGTGTACCAGCACGGGCGGCGATCTCTTCGATCGTCGGCTCGCGTCCATATTCTTGGAGCAGTTGTCGAGCCACGTTTCGCACGCGGCTCATGGTTTCCACCATGTGCACCGGGATGCGAATCGTGCGGCTCTGGTCAGCCACGGCCCGCGTGATCGCCTGCCGAATCCACCACGTGGCATACGTGCAGAACTTGAAGCCGCGGCGATACTCGAACTTGTCGACGGCACGCATCAGGCCGGCGTTGCCCTCCTGGATCAGATCCAAGAACGACAGGCCGCGATTGCGATACTTCTTGGCGATCGACACGACGAGGCGCAAGTTGCCTTCGGAGAGACCTCGCTTCGCCTTCTGGTACTCAGCAAATACCTGGCTGATCTCCTTCATGCGTCGGGCGAGGCTGGAAGGCGTTTCCTGGCACTGCTGCAGGATCGTCCGATATTCCTTGACGAGTTCTTGGCGGGCGGAAGGCGGCTGCTTGGCCTTCCTGCTGGCAAGGATCTTGTCGCGAAGGACGAGCACGCGGCGGCAATGCTGCTCAAGTTCGGGAATCTTGGCCTCGATCCGCTGGGTTCGCAGGCCGAGTTCTTCAATCAGACGCACGCATCGCTTGCGACGTCGCCCCAGCCGCGCCCAAGCCGCACGCCGGTCGCCCATCTTCTGCTTCTTGGAGAGGGCGATGCGGTAGTCAGCCTTGTTTTGCTGAAGCAGCACTTCAAGGGTTCGCAGGTTGTGGGGCAGACGACCGAGGATCTGGTCCTTCTCAAGACGGTCGGTCACCGATACCTGCACCGTGCGGTCGAAGGGAAGTTCGCCGCGGTGAACGCGGGAGAGCACCTTGAACGCGTAGTTGCAGACGTACTCGCACTCGATCAGCTTCGCGCGGAAGGCCGCCCGTGTGGTCTCGATCTGTCTGGCGAGGTGAATTTCCTGGGCACGCGTCAGCAGAGGGATTTCGCCCATCTGCGTGAGGTACATCCGCACGGGATCGTCAGACCAGTTCTCGGCCTGCTCGATCAGCACGTCGTCGGCGTCGCCGGAACCGTCGCCATCAGCATCGCCATCAGCGTCCGAAAGTGATGAGTCATCAGAGTCGACGAGCATCCCTGCATCGTCATCGTCGTCAGACCCGACGCTCTTGCCAGCCAGATCTTCTACTTCGCCTGGCGTGGCGACAACGTCGTCTTCAAGTTCGTCTAAAAGCGAGTCGTACAATGCAAATCTCCTTCAAATACCGGACGAGACGGCTGGTCCGGGTGTCGCTGCTGTGTCAGTCATCGCCATGTCAAACTGCGTCCCCGTCCATTCACATCCCGGCCCACATCCCGGTCGTGTGCCGACAGTCTGATTCAAGGCGCGGCGAAGTCCAGGACCCTCCTCTGAGCGGGCTGCAGACGACGCTTTCAAAGCCGAAACAGACGTTCCACACGGCAAAAACCAGGCGGCAAACTTTGGCAGCCGCTTTCCGACAGATGAGTGCAAAGGAATCAAACGCGGTCCAAGACTGCGAGCATCCCTGTGATCGTCACGGTCGCTGGCCCCGGTCACTGTTGGGAGGCACTCGGGGAGCGAAGCAGACCGACGGTCGTGCGGAAGGGAAGATGGGAGTGAAGTGAACAACCGAGGACGCCTCGGTCTGCCCGTGGCATCCCGCCAGGGCGTACGATTATGGCTGCCGGCGACTCGGAAAGCCAACTTTTTTTCTGAAATAAATGTCTCAAAATCCGGTTGTAAGGCCTCATGTGCTAAAAACTTCCGGCGGCGAAGACCCTGCCGCAGGCGCGACGACACAGCACCTCTGCCAGCCGCACGCGACTGATCGGACGAGGCAAACAGGACCGAAAAGAGGGGAGTTTCTCGGCAATGCAGCTCTATCGATTGCGGTGCGAATGCGGCGCGGAAACGTTGGTCAGCAAAGGCCAGGCCGGAGGCGAGGTCTCCTGCGGCGGCTGCGGCCGCGCGGTAGCGGTGCCGACCTTTCGTGAAATAGGACAGCTTCCGCTGGCGGAGGCTGAAAGTGGACCGGCCCGCGGTCCAAAACAGTGGTCGCTTCGCCAGGGGCTGATCGCTGGCGGCACCTTGATCGCTCTCCTGTGCTGGGGATTGGCTGCCTGGATTTCATCAGCCACCCAGTTTGACTTCGACATCGATCGCGTCCGCTTCGAGATCGATCGAGCGTGAAGAACCCGTCGGTGAATACCGGGCCAAGAACCTGGGCCGCGTCGGCAAGTCGTCGGCCACGACGCTGACGGCGCTCGGTGGCGTGGGGGTGCTGATTGCTCTCGGCGGAGCGTTGCTCGTACGCGGAGGTCGCGGTCCCGCAGAGGGCGCCGGCTGATGAAGGCTGCGTTTATCGAGCGGACTGGCCCGCCTGAGGTGATTCAGGTGGCAGAGATTCCCGATCCCGTACCCGGCCCCGGCCAGGCGCTCGTGCGGGTGCACGCGGCGGCGGTCAATCCGATCGATACCTACATTCGCAGTGGCCGAGTGGCGATGGCGTTGCCGGTGCCATTTGTGGTGGGTTGCGATCTCGCTGGCGAGGTGGTCGCGGTTGGAGCTGACGTGGATCGCATCAGGCCAGGGATGCGGGTGTGGGGTTCGAATCAGGGCCTCCTTGGTCGCCAAGGCACCTCCGCCGAGTTGGCAGTTGTCGATGAACGGTGGCTCTACCCCACTCCCGCAGTGGTGTCGGACATCGACGCTGCGGCCGCGGCTCTGGTGGGGATCACAGCCTTCTTGGGCCTGGTCGAGCACGGAACGTTCGCGGCCGGGGAGACGCTCTTTCTCCACGGCGGCAGCGGGGGCGTGGGGCAGATGGTGGTGCAGATCGCGAAGCGGCTTGGCGGTCGCGTGATCACCACGGCAGGCACGCCCGAGAAACGCGAACGCGTGCGAGCGCTCGGTGCCGATATCGTGCTCGATTACCACGACGAGAACCTGCTCGATCAGATCCGCGAGGCTGCTCCACGTGGGATCGATCTCCACTGGGACACGCGGCGCGAGCCCGACTTTGATCAGGCCGTCACCATGCTGGCGGAAGGTGGGCGGATGATCGTGATGGCGGGGCGCGAAGCTCGCCCGCCTTTTCCCCTTGGTGCCTTCTATGTCAAGCAGTGCCGGCTGCTTGGGTTCGCGATGTTTCAGGCGTCGGCTCACACCCAGGCCGCAGCGGCAGCCTTGCTCAACGTCTGGATGGCCGAAGGGCTGCGGGCAGGCATCGATCGCGTGATGCCGTTGGACGACACCGCCGCAGCGCATCGACTGCAAGAAGAGAGCACCGTCGGATTGTCAGGCCGCCTAGCCGGCAAGATCGTAATCACGACGGACTCAGCAGGTCGGAGTGCCCAAGCGGGTTGGTAAGGATTCCGCCTACTCTTCTTCCGAAGTGCCGAACACGCTGTCACGAAAGCGGTTCCAGTCTTCGCCAGCCTTCTCGATGCGTGCCGACATCCGTGGGAAGAAGCGGCCGTCTTCGTTGTCGTCGGTCGTGTTGGAAACGGCGTCTTGGCTTGAGGTCGTTCGGCTGGAACGCGACGGTGGAAGTTCATCCTGAGGGATGATCACGGGTGGCACGTTGAGGCCGCCCTGGGGCTGGACACGAGTCGTCACCGGGGCGGCCGGCACGGTTGGGGTCACGATCGACCTGACAGGCGACGGCGACGTCGATCGGCTTCGCAGCGGATTTGGCCGCATCGCAGCCGACAGCGCGTCTTGCTGTGTCAAGGTGGTGCTGGCCGACGCTGCTCTGGTCGGAGCCGAGGAGGAGGTCTCGGGCAGGGGCGTGACCTTTCGCATGGCCGACGGTGGGGTCGAAGCTTCGGCGAGCACGGGTTGCGAGACAGGCTGACGGGTGATGTCGTCAGCCATCACCGCGATCCGCTCAGGCACCACGAGATGCCGCTGCGACGGCACGATGGCTGGGGTTGGCGGTGCCACTGGGCTAGGGAGAGAGGCGACGGCAGGGGTGGGCAGGGTTGGCACTTCCGCCACGGCAGGAGCCGGCGTCGGTTCGGCGATCACTGGGGGCACGGCAATCGCTTCCACGGACTCGACCGGCTCTTGCTCGGCCACGACGGCAGGCTGTGTCGAAGCGACTGCGGTTGTCTGAGGGGCGGGAATGCCGGCCATGTCGTCAACGACAGGCGGCACGGCCTCGCTCGTCGTTACGGGGTCTGGCGGTGCGATGGCCCCGAGTTGAGCAGTCGGGGTTGGTTCGACTCGCGCAAGCTCAGCCTGCACATTTGTGGCCGGAGCGGGCGTGATGGGGCGGATCGCAAACCGGTCATCGACAGTTCCGGTCGTCGGGCCGACGTCGACAGCCGGCTGGGTGACTTGGGCTGCGTCGGTCGCGGCGGGAGTTTTTGCGGGCTTCGCTGGCCAGTTCACCTGAATCTTGGTTCGATCGTCCAAGACCACCATCTCTTCGTCACCAACTCCGCTTGGGTTGGCGACTTTGGCCAGCGACATGGTGGGTTCGAGCTGCACGGAGAGCAGGGGCTGCCCTTCCCGTAGCGCCATTTTCAGCTGCATTCCCTCAAACGAATCCTCCACCCGCATCGCGGTCGTGGGCAGCATCGCCTTGGGCCAGTTGCGAAGGGCCACGTCCCAGACGGTCACCGGCGCTCCGGCCGGAAGTGATCGCATCGCGATGAAGATCGGCTCAGATTCCACAACGGGCTTGCGCTGCGCAAGGTGTGCGTCGAGAAAGTAGTTGAGGCCAACCGCGGCGGCTCCGCCTGCAAGAAAAGCTGCCGCCAAAATGGTCAGCGGACGCGGTCGGTTGCCGGTCGTTGCGGATGGAGCCATGAGTGGTCGTGCCTAGTGCAAGTGGGTGCCGTCGCTGAGTGCCAAAGCGATGACGTCTTCGACGGTGCATCGGCATCCCCGACTCCCTGCGACCAGCCAGGCATGTCAGCGTCGTGCAGATTCCCAAGATGCCGCATCTTCCGCAGTCGCCGAAGATCCCCCAAACACAGTCCCGACGGTTGTGACCCGGCACGTTTGCCCAGCACAAACGGTCGCCTGCAAGCAGACCGGGGAAGAAGGCGTCTCGAACTTTTTTGCTCCAGCAGGGAAGACCAAAAGCCGACGGCACACCGATGGTGGCGGCTGCCTCTCTCCCGGCAGGTGCCACGCCTGCGATCGCCGTGTGGATCGTCAGTCGGCGGGATCGGGAGGCGCGTCGCTTGAAGAGAACAGTTGATCGGTCGTGCGATCGAGAGGCCGGATCAGGAGCGTTTGCTGAGGCGTTCGCGGTAGGTCTCGGCCTCGGAAAAACGCATCGCCAACGGTGGAACTTGGTGGCCCAGCCGCCGTAATCACCAGCACGGCGTCGGCTGCCAGGTCGAGTGACATCTGCAATGGTTCGAAGTTCTCACGGCACTGACCGGCTTCGAGCCGAAACACCCCTTCCTCGCCAATCCATTCGCGTCGACGGTCCCCATGCTTGATTACAGGCAGCAATTCGATGGCGGTTTTGCCGTCGGCGGCCGCTGCGGCGGTCAGTTCAAACACCGCAGAGGCCTGCTGGTAGGTCGAACCGGAGAGCCTGCCTGCGTCGCGGACCATGATCACCATCTCGCCTGTCGCGGGGGTGGCGACGACTTCGCTGTGACGCCCCGGAAGCAACCGCAGCGTTTGCCGTGAGACATCCGGCATCAAAGTGTCTTCCAGTTCGGGCTCGACCTCCAAATCGGTTGGCTGCTCGAGGTAGGCGAACCGTTCGGCGAGCTCGTTGGGGAGCGGCCACGAGATGAGACCAGCCCGGAGGCCATTGGCGGCGAGCCGAGCGCGGAGGTCTCTTGGGAGCGCCTGCTCGTCCACCGCAGACCAGAGTTCCTCGACGGCGAGCGGATCGTCGATCGGGTGCCGCACCCAGCGGGTCTCGAGCGGAATCGTCCTTACGGCGGCTCGCGGCGAGGAGTCTTCCAGCGGAGGCGTCTCCTCGGGCGCGCTCCAGCTGTCGGGGGTCAGCAGGGCGCAGCCTGGGGTCGTTGCGACCACAAGCAGGCCAAGCAGGCAGGCGAGTCGGCCCGCGCAAAAGCGGGTGTGGCGTGACGCGGCGAGCGAGAGTGAGCGAGCCATGGCACCAGTGGCGAAACGGGAGGGACGCGGAGGGTAGGGACCCTCCCCGCCGCGGTCAACCGTGGACGCCCGGAGAATGCCTGATTAGCTGACTGCCCTGACAGCATTGGTAAACAGGGCAAGCCCGACGCCGCTGCGGCCCCGAGCTTCCTTGGTGCCAGCCAAGGCCGGGTGCTGAATCGCGTCTAAAAACCGCTCCGGGTGTGGCATCAAGCCGAGCACGCGGCCCGTCGCGTCGCAGACCCCTGCGACGTTGGCCTCGGAACCGTTGGGGTTGCTCGGTCCTCCCTCGGCGTTGAGGCCATACCGCAGGGCCAACTGCCCGGAGGCCTCCAAGGCCGCCAGCGTTTCCACAGAGCGACTGCGAAACCGCCCCTCTGCGTGGGCGACAGGCAGTTCCAGTCGGCCGAGGCCCTCCAGAAACACACTCCGAGACGGCCGCACATCGAGCGTGACCCAGCGGTCGATGAAGCGACCGGAGGTGTTGGCGGCGAGCGTCGCCAGTGGACCTGTCTGAGGATCGTGCAGGAGCAGTGACGTCTGCAGGAGCACCTGGAAACCATTGCAGATGCCAAGAATCAGGCCGCCGCGGTCGCGAAACTGCTCCAGGGCATCAGACAGGAACGTGCGGAGTTGCAGTGCCAGGATGCGGCCGCTGGCGATGTCGTCTCCGTAGGAGAAGCCACCGGGAATGCAGAAGATCTGGAACTCGTCGAGCATGGCGGGTCGCTCTGCGAGCGCCTGGACATGCACACGACGGGCCAAGGCCCCGGCACGCTCGAAGGCAAATGCCGTCTCGTGGTCACAGTTGGTGCCGGGGGCCCTCAGGATCAGGGCTCGTGGGGAAAGCATGGCAACAGCCGCGGGGTGCGGGTCCTCGATACAGGTTGGTGTGTGATCTGAAAGAAGGAATGGGGATCGGGCGATTGAGGTCGGCTGACGCTTAGCCGCACTCGAGGCTTCGCCACGCTGCAGCAGCAGCGGCCAGCGGCACGGCGGCTCGCTGTTCACCCGCCACGCCGATGATGGCAATCGAGGCTTGGCCGATACGTGCATCGACGTCGCATGTTTCGCCGCACCAGGCATGGGGCACGCTCGCCATGGTCGCCTCGAAAGCAGTGGCATCAGTCTCCGCGACCTCGCACACAAACCGCGCGGGCGACTCGGAGGTGGCCAGCACGAGGTCTCGAGCCACGCCACTGAGTCCGAGCGATGCCTCGATCTCCGCTGGCACCCGTTCCAGGGCGAAGCGGCACCCGAGGCCCCCTGCGATCGCCATCTCGGCGACGGCGATCATCAGGCCACCGTCCGACACGTCGTGACACGCTCGGATCAGCCCTGCCTTGGCTGCCGCATGGATGGCCTGGAAGATCGTCCCGGCCTGGGCCGTGTCGACCTCGGGCATCCCGCCACCGGATGTGAGGCCCAGCAGTTCGGCCTGACTGCCGATCATGTCGGGTCGTGTCAGGCCCACGACATACAACCGATTGCCGGCGGCACGGAAGGCCGGGGAGAGCACGCTGTTGACGTCGTCGATCTGGCCCATGGCGGTGGCCAAGAGCGTGGGAGGAATCGAGAGTTCCTGCTGCTGACCGGTCGCGTCTTTCCAAGCGAACACATTGTTGAGGCTGTCTTTCCCGCTCACGAACGGGGCCGACAGGGCGACCGCCACATCCTGGCAGGCGCGACACGCCTCCACGAGTGAGCCCAGCCCTTCTTCACTGCGGGTGTCGCCCCAGCAGAAATTGTCGAGCAGAGCAACCTGCGATGGATTGGCGCCTGTGGCCACGACGTTGGCGATCGCTTCCAGAATGCCGCCGGCGGCCATCTGATAGGGAGCCACGCGACCAAGACGATGCCGCAGACCCACCGCCAGCACCACGCCCCGATCGCGGCCGAGCACACCCCGCACCACCGTGCCGTCGGCAGGACCATCGCCGCGGCCAGTGAGCGGCTTGAGCACGCTGCAGCCTTGCACCTCATGGTCGTACTGGCGGATGATCCCTTCCTTACTCGCCACATCGGGCAGAGCAAGCAGGCCAACCATCGGCTGAGCAAATGGATTGGACTCGGCATCGCCAACGTTGACGACCAATGGCTGGGAGGCGGGGGCAGTCCAGCGACCGATCAGCGTCGTTCGCGGCCGACCTTCATGGAGGAAGTGACAGTTGAGGTCACCGGCGGTGACGCCTTGCCAGCGAAGCACCAACCGACCATCCCCGGTGAACCGGCCAATCACGGTGGCCTCCACCTGTTCTGCCTCGGCAACGGCCGAGAGCCGTTCCCAGCATTCAGCCGGCACGGACATCACCATCCGTTCCTGCGCTTCAGAAATCCAGACTTCAGTCGCGGACAGGCCGTCGTACTTCAGGGGAACCTGATCAAGGTCCACTTCGGCTCCCAGGGTGGCTCCCATCTCGCCAACGGCACTGGAGAGACCACCAGCACCGCAGTCGGTGATGGCCGTGAAGAGCCGCTGCCGTGCGGCCTCCAGCACGAAGTCTGTGAGCGTCTTTTCGTTGATTGCGTGACCGATCTGCACCGATCCGCCCGATTCGGTCTCGCTGTCGCTGGAGAGTTCGATGCTCGAGAAAGTGGCTCCATGAATACCGTCGCGGCCGGTGCGGCCGCCCGCCACCACCACGAAGTCGCCCGCTTGCGGAGAAGTCTCCGCAGAGTTCCGCGGCATGATCCCAACCGTGCCACAGAACACCAGCGGGTTGCCGAGGTAGCCCGGCTCGAAGGCCACGGCACCAGCTATCGTGGGAATGCCCATGCGATTGCCGTAGTCGCGAACACCCGCCACAACGCCCGAGAGCAGACGCCGCGGCTCGATCACCCCCGGCGGGAGCTCTGATGGTTTCGTGTCTGGGGGCCCGACGCAGAAGACGTCGAGGTTGGCGATCGGCTTGGCAGCTCGCCCAGTACCGAGCACGTCTCGAATCACACCGCCGAGGCCGGTGGCGGCACCGCCGTACGGCTCAATCGCCGAAGGATGGTTGTGTGTTTCCACTTTCACGCAGATGTCGTGATCGCCATCAAAACGCACGACGCCCGAGTTGTCGCGAAACACACTCACGCACCAGTCGGCTGCTCCCAGATTCGCTCGCACCGTTTGTGTGGCGGCGAACACGGTCTCCTTCAGAAGGTTGTCGTAGTGCACCGCTCCGTCGGGGCCAACGTGGTCGACACCACTGGTGAGGGTCTTGTGGCAGCAGTGCTCGCTCCACGTTTGGGCGATGGTCTCCAGTTCGATTTCCCAAGGGTCGCGCCCCACCGAGTGGAAGTGGTCGCGGATCGCCCGCAGTTCGGTAGGCGAGAGAGCGAGGCATCGCTCGCGACTGAGTTGGGCAAGGCCCGCGTCGTCGAGGCCTTCCAGGCTGACCGAGGTCTGGCTGAAGGTCCAGTTGCGGCCGCCGGCGATCGACTCAAGGACAAGCCGCCCAACGACCACTTCGTGGATCGCATCACTCGCCAAAATGCGCCAGGCCAGCCGCTCCGCGCGTTCGTCCGCGACCGATGGCAGCCACACCGTCGATAGAGAACGCACGGCCTGCGGCACGAGACCGAGCAACCGAAATGCTTGGCGAGCTGTTTCCGCTGCGGGGTCGGTCACGCCGGCTTTGGGGAGCACGTGCACCGCTGTGCTCAACTCTGCAAAGGGCGTGTCCTGCGGGTCCGACATGCTGCGAATGGCATAGGTTTGACTAACCGGGTCGATCAGGACCCCTTCAGCGAGTCGCACGACGTCGTCTCGCGAAAGATCGCCTTCAATCAGCCACCCTCTGACGGTACGGGCTGCCGACCAGTCTGCGGGATCAATCGCAGCTGCAGCCAAGGCAAAGGAACGAGCACCGTGGTCGTCGCCACGATCCTTAAACCAGACATCAACTTCCCAGAGCATTCCGCTTGTCCTTCGCCGTGGTGAGCAGCCTCACGAGCCGGCGGCGATCACCAGCGGCGAGGGCATCGAGCATGCGTTGTGTGAATCCGTTGATTTGTTGCACGGTCCGCGTCACCTGCGGAGCGTTGTCAAGCAGAATGTCTGCCCAGAGTTCGGCGTCGCCGCCCGCCACACGTGTGGTGTCGCGCCAGCCTCCTGCCGTGAAGCGGAGGTTGTTCTGGGGGGTCACGGCGGCGATCGCGGCGGCGAGCAGGTGTGGTGCGTGACTTGTCGTGGCGAGAATCCGATCATGTTCCCGCGGCGACATCACGAACACCGTGCTGCCGAGGCTCGCCCAGAGCGTGCCCACGTCGTCGACATCGCCGTCTGACGTGGAGGGCGTTTGGGTGACCACGGCCACACGACCGTCGAAGAGGGAGCCGTCGGCGGCAGCCGGTCCGCGGAGATGGCTGCCTGCGATCGGGTGCGAGCCCACGAAGCGACCGCGACGTGAGGCTTTCTTTCGCTGCCACGAGGTCACGATGGACTGCTTCGTGCTGCCGGCGTCGGTGATCAGCGTGCCCTCAGCCACATGCGCATCGACGGCATCAAGCATCGCCGGGATGCTGCCGACGGCGGTGGCCACCACCACGAAGTCGGCTTCGCGGACGCTGGCCACATCACACGAAACTTCGGTCACGAGTTCTCGGTTGAGCGCTTCAGCGAGCGACGCCTCACTGCGACCAACGCCGATCACTCGCTGGCAAAGACGCCTTGAGAGCAGGGCTCTTCCCAAAGAGCCGCCGATAAGTCCGACTCCCACGATGGCGACGGTGGACCAGGGCAGCTTCATGACACGGGCAGGACGAACGAGGCGGGTGTGCCGAGGCCCGTTTGTACCACAGGGACGCGGCAGATGAGAGCGGTGGGGCTGGAGAGCGTGCGGAAATGCTGGTTAGGCGGACTTTTTGCTTTGCAGTGGCAATAGGTCATGCCAGGATCAGGTGCAGGGCCGAAGATGGACCTAGTGCGGACAATCCTGCCGCACGATGGAAGGACGTGCTCTGGAATGTCTTGTTCGCGGCTTGTTCGACGTTCTTGGCACCCGCTCCCGCTGGCGATGCGGTGTTTGGCGATCTGCTTGGCGATGCTCGCTCAGCTCGCTGTCGGGCCGGACATTCGGGGTGATGAGCCACCTTCTGAGCCGAAGGAGTCGCAGGAAGAGTTCATGGCTTTCCGTGGGCTTGTCCGTCACGACGGCCGCTGGAGAACTCCCCAGGAGGTCTCGCTGCTGGAGCAGCGGGCCAAGGTCGCTGCCGCGCAGCGGGAATGGGCGGCGGAGCTGGATCGCCTGCGCCGCGCGAGCGACGACCCGCGCCGGTCGTCAGTGGCGATCGAGTCGATTCGAGAAATCGACGACCCACTTGCGGTGGCTGCCCTGACGGCGGCTGTGGCGAATGACCGGCAGTTTCGCAGTCGCAACTGGTATCTCGAGGCACTCGCTCGCATCGGCTCGGCAGACGCGGTGGGTGCCCTTGTGGCAATCGGGCTCGATCATCCCGATCCAGAAACGCGGATCGCCGCTGTGGAGTGGCTGGCGGTTGATCAGCCACCGATGGCCACCGTAGGTTTTCTGGTCGCCCTGGCTGGGCCCGACAACGCCCGGATCAACCGGGCCGCCGCTGCCCTGGGCCTGCTCGGTGATGCTTCGGTCGTGCTCTCCTTGATCGGCGTCTTGGAGACAGAGCATGTGGTCGTCGATCCTGGCAACGGCGGTGGGCTCAGCGCCACCTTTACGCCAGGACAGGGAGGGCTCTCGGCAGGCGGTGGGCCAGAGCAGCGTCGGCTCCGCGTTCGCAACGAGGAGGTCCTGGCAGCGCTCGTGCGACTGACTGATGTGAATTTCGAGTGGCAGGGCGACGCCTGGAGGGCTTGGGTCGCCACCAAGCAGAATCCCGAAAGCTTTGATCCCAGGCGGGATTAGGCCACAGGCGAGGTTAGGTCGCCGTCGCGTCGGAGGCTGTGGGCCGCCTTCGCCAACGCCGCCAGAAAGCCAGCCAGTCAGGGTCGAGCATCGCCAACGCCACCCGGTTTTCGAGATTTGGCCGGAATACCACCAGCAGCAGCACGGGCAGATACCAGGCC